>CAYNNH010000054.1:0-7890 GCA_964398605.1 uncultured Nitrososphaerota archaeon
GCCCAGACGTACTTGACGTTCCTAACTCCTAAGGCGTTGAAGCAGTGGATGAAGTACTCGCCCGCGGTGCGTATGTTCTCCATTTTGCCCCCGAGCTTGTCGTTGATCCAAGAGTGCCAATCGGCGAGCAACACCGTGAAGTCGAACCCCGCCTCCACCATGTCCTTTATCTTCCTGCCGCACACGAGGCCCATGCCTATGTGCATGAGGCCGGAAAGCTCAAAACCCCAATAGGCTTTGGGCTTTTTCTTGCTTTCCAGCAATTCTTTGAGCTCTTCTAGCGTGATTATCTCCTCCGTATTGCGAACGACGAGAGACAGCTTGTCCATTAGTCATTAAATCCTACGGTGAGGAAATTATATGCGCCCGCCGTAACCCTGCGGGGAGAGCCCCGCCGAGGAGGGCGGAAGCCCCACAGTGAGGCTGGGGTGTTGTTACGCAGGGGACAGGCGGGCGCCTTTCAATCCTTGTTGTAGCGCTTTGCAGAGGATGTAGCCCAGCCCGCTTATGGAGATGAGGCTACCAACCGTCACGGTAACGACCGTAAACCACCAAGGCAAGCCGAAGAAGAGCCACAAGTACCCGCCCACGATGAACCCCACGACAAAAGCGGGAACTAGACAAGCGAGCCACAACCTCTTTCTCAAGAATAACGATAACGTCGACGCTAGGAGATTCGCCAAGGATCCGAAGACGACATCAATGAGGCCCAGCTGATAGTAAAAGTTCGCGATGACGCAACCGAGGGTCACGCCCACAACAGCTGGCCAGCCGAGAACCGCCGAGGTCGGTATCAGACAATCGGAAATCCGACACTGAATAGGCCCATAGCTCAACGCGCCGAGGACTATGGTGATCGCCGCGTAAAGAGCGGTTATGATCGCCGAGAGCGCTAAGGCCCTTACGTTCATCCCAAGAACTCCTTCAGAATCTTCGAGTCCTCGCTCAATGGGATGGCTTCTTTCCACCTCTTCTCGAACGCCTCCAAGAAGACCGTTACGATCCCCTTGTTGCGGGTGTAGTGTGGCCTGTAAAATACTGGCCTTTTCGCCTTGGTCTTGTCCACTGCCCACACGAGGAATATCAATTCTTCCCCGTCCACGATGGTTCCTACGATAGGGTACCATTCTTCCTTGCACTGCCTGACTTCCGCCCCGAGATTGAGCAACTCCAAAGCCCTACGGGCCGAAGCCCTATCGACGACTTTCATCAGGACCCTCACCCTCGCCCCCTTGTCCCTCGCGCAGAGGAGGGCCTCTTTCACCTTCGAGTACCAGCCGAAGGAGCGCGTGAATATCATGATTTCCCTGTTTGCTTCCTCGATCATCCTAACAGTCCTCAGCTCCATTTCCCTTAAGTCAGAAAGAGGTTCCATGATGTCCTCAGGTTTGAGGCCGAGCCTTTTTTCCCAGAAAAGGGCGCTTAAGCTCTTCTTCACATCCTCCGAAAGGCGTTTGGCCTCCTCGAACTCTCGCTCCATCTTCGCCCTTTTCCTTTCCAGCAAAATCTCGATGACCTTCTTGGGTTCTTCGGCGTCGAAGCAAAGCTCCTTGCCCGGAACGCCCTTTAGCAAGCCCTTTTCGACCATGTTTGCGACTATTTTCTGGACGCGCTCGGGACTCATGTTCAGAGCTTCCGATATCGCGGCGATGGACGCCCCGGGGTTTTCCAAGTACTTCATGTAGATTTTCGCTTCTTCAGGATCCATCCCCATTTTGGTGAGAAACTCTTCCAAAGCATTCGGTTAGCCCATTTAAGTTAATTAAACTACTCCTGAAATGGCCGCGAAAAGGGGAGTGGGCAACACGCCCTTGGTATACGACGATCGATTTGGTTGCCTCCTGAAGCTGGAATGCCTCAACCCGTCGGGAAGCCACAAGGATCGCGAAACCTGTTATGTGCTCGACAAGTTCGGTTGGGATAAGCGATATCTAATAACTTCGACGGGGAACGCGGGAATTTCCCTTTCCTATTGGGCTGGGGAACGGGCCACAGTCGTCGTCCCCTTGGGCACTCCCGATGAGAAGAAAGAGCTCATCAGAAAATACGGCGCTCGCCTCATCGAGGCTGGGGAGGACTATGGGGAGGCGTACGAAGAAGGGGAGCGCATCGCGGAGGAAATGGGCTTGATTAACGTCTCGCCTGGGATCGTCGATAGGTCGCCAGGAGACGAGCAAATAGGCGAGGAGCTTGTGGGAAAGGGGATAGACTACGTTTTCATCCCGTCCTCCAATTGCGTGATCGCCTATGGGGTCGCGAGAGCTTTTCTGCGAGCCGGGGAGCGTCCCAAAGTCGTGGCGTGCGTCCTCCCCGACCACCCTTGGGCGTCGAAGGTTCCGTCTATCGACGAGAAGTTCGCCCGAATTTTCGCATCCATACGGACGTACGGGAACTGGAGCATGAAGAGCTTCGAGCGGAGATTCCTAGACTTGGAGAACGCCATCGTCGATACCGAAAAGGACCTGGACGCTGTGCTAAATCTCGCCCGTACATGTCAGGAATGGGATCCAGTGGTTTCCCTTGCTTTGTTCATTTCAAGGAAGTACTCAGGTCGAAAGGTCGTTATCGTGACGGGCGTTGCTCGGGCTAAAATGTTTTAAAGAAATAGGACTCTTTGATATGCCTTGATAGAGAGATTCCTTGCCAAAAGAACCGCCTACATGCGTGCCTCTGAAATCAGAGCGCTTCTAAAGTGGGTAACTCAACCTGGGATGATCAGCTTTGGCGGGGGGATGCCCGATCCTCGCACTTTCCCGAAGGAAGAAATCGCGGAAATAGCTCGAGAAGTCATCCTAGAGAAAGGCGAGAAAGCCCTTCAATACTGCTCCACCGAGGGAGTGGACGAGTTTAGGGAGGAAGTCACCAAGTTCGTTGCTAAGAAGGGGATCAAGGCCGAAATGGAAAACGTTATGGTGACCACGGGTAGCCAGCAAACCATTTTCCTCACGAGCAGGATACTTATCGACGAAGGGGACACGGTCATCGTGGAACTTCCCACTTATTTGGCCGCCATACAAGCATTCCTTCCCGAAAGGCCCGAATTTGTAGGGATTCCAATGGACGACGATGGAATGATAATGGAAAAACTTGAGGAAACGCTCAAAAAGCTGAAGCAAGAAGGCAAGAAACCTAAGTTCCTCTACACGATTCCAACGTGCCAGAATCCTGCGGGTATCACGATGAGCATGGATAGGCGCAAGAGGCTATTAGAGCTAGCTTCCGAGTACGATTTCCTCATTTTCGAGGACGACCCCTACAGCTATTTCCTCTTCGAAGAGAAGGAAGTCAAGCCCGTAAAAGCCCTAGACCAGGAAGGCCGCGTGATTTACACATCGACCTTAAGCAAGATACTCAGCCCTGGCATGCGCTTAGGCTGGATAATTGCTGAGGAGGAGATCATACAGCGATACATGCTCGCCAAGCAAGCCGTCGACCTGTGCTCCTCCACGCTTACTCAATATATTGCCGCAGAAGCCCTCCGGAGGGGGTTGGTGGAGAAGAGGATCCCGTTCATTCGCGATTACTACAAGGAGAAGCGCGATCGCATGATCGCTCGCCTTGAGGAACACATGCCCGAAGGTAGCCGCTGGACGCACCCCATAGGCGGGCTGTTCCTTTTCCTCTACCTCCCGGAGAAGATCAACACGAGGAAGCTCCTAGAGAAGTGCCTCAACCAGTATAAGGTCGCCTTCGTCCCCGGCCAAGCCTTCTTCGTCGACGGTAGCGGACTCAACACGGCGAGGCTCAACTTCTCGTACCCATCGCCCGAACAGATAGACGAGGGAATAGCTAGGCTAGGCAAGGCTGTAAAGGAGGAACTTTCCGCCTAACCGCAGAGGAAGGTAGTGAGCAAATAGGTGAGGAAGCCGACGGCAAGCCCGATCACCAAGAGCACGAGCCCATAGCCTATTTTGCTTTGTTTGATTACTCTTCCCAGCTGAATCCCCAGCGTGAAGAGCACGGCGGATATCAAGGAAACGGAAACGTTGAACGCGTACTGGTACTCGAGGATCCCTAGGAGGGAAAAGAGGAACGGAGCTATGCAAGCGAGCCCCACGAGCAATGGAGCAATCCCTTCCGCCATGCAGGAGTGCAAAATGGCCCTTTTTTCGACATCCTCAAGCCACGTGTGGTCGAGCTTTCTCAGCATCGCGTTCTCGTACTCTTTCAGAACTCTTTTCCTTTCAGCTCTCTCGACGAAGAGGACGATAACGCTACCTGCCAAAGCCCCGGAAAGTAGGGCACTCAAGCAAGTCGCCAAAAGACTCGCTATCTCCCTTATCCCCGCGAAGTGAAAGGAAAGTATGATAGCAAATACGAGCAAAACACTCTCGAACGTGTTGATGACGAGGTATCGTCTAACTACTTCGTCCTTGGGGAGCACCTGTTATCACTCTGTCCACGCTGTGGATTGACGCCCCCATTCTCTCTATACACGCATGGATTTTGTCGTAATCGAGGTCTCTGCCCGTAATAACAATTTTTAGGCTCTCGGTTTTTTCATCTATCTCCTCGACCACGATTTCGACCCTTTCAACGCCTTTGATCCGTTCTATTTGCTTCGCGAGCTCTACAATGGTCGGCATGCGCGGCTTCAGCACGTCCAACGTGAGGGAGATTATGCCCAACTGTCATGAACATACCTAGCGGGGTAAATAGCCTTTTCGTTAGTCCACTTCTATGCCTTCCTTCTTCGCTACGCGTTTATACAGCCACAAGAGCCCGCGAATGAAGAGCTTGACGGGGAGAAGGTACCACTCCTTTATGTAGAACTTGTCGAGGATGTCGACCGCCCACTTCAAGGAGTGTTTGAGGCAGAGGGCCATGAGTTCCCGCCGCACGCCCGTTATCTCTTCCTTCCGGTACCAATCTCGATCCTTGAAAGCTCCCATGGGGACGAAGTACATGGGGATGATGAGGCTCCTATAAGACCTGAGACGCTCGACGAGCTCTATGGTGCGCAAAATGTCCTCATCGTCCTCGCCCGGAACACCTATGAGGAGAGTCGCCGCGGGTATTATCCTTTTCTCGTGCATGAGGGCGAAAGCCTCCTCGACCAGCTCTGGCCACCTCTCGGGCGGGTAAGGCGCCGCCTTCGCGGGCATTATCTTCCTCGCAAGTTTCGGAGAACCCGTTTCAATTCCTATCTGGACGCCTAGGAAGTCTTGGTGCGATAGGATGATGTCCATCAACTTGCTTATTAGACGGTGCTTTTCCTCGGCGCAAAGGAGTGAGGCCACGCTACAGTGGCTCCACGCGATTTTCTCGTAATACTCGAAGACTAGCTCGTGCAACTCGAGGAGGGGCTTAGGTTGCGGGATTACGCCATCTGCTCGGTAGAGCAAGACGTCTTCGGAGTGGATAATGCCATCCTTTACTCCCGCTTGGGTATTGACGCGTAGCTCTTTCTCGATCATTTCCAGCGTGTAGAACCGGAGCGGTCGCAAAGTCACGCTACAGAACTTGCATCCCCTCGGGCATCCCCGCATGATCTCCACGAGCCCGTTCACCGAGGGCGCCCTTATGGCCGGGATCTCTTCCAACGACGGGACTTCTCCGGGGCCGACGAAAACGTAAAGGGGGAGAGGTTTCCCATCTAGGATCCTTTGAGCGAGTTCCACGACCACTTTCTCCCCTTCCCCGTCGACTATGCAATCCACCTTCCACTTCTCGACGAACTCGGGTTTCCACAGCCACTGCCACGCCGCTGGTCCTCCCACGACGACCTTGATTCCTCTTTCCCTCGCCTTCTTCATGGCTTTGCCCTCCATGAACCTCCTGAAGGAGCGGGAATTGACTGGCTCTTGGCCGGTAACGATCCACCATTCACTGCTCGGCGGGCCTAAGGCGAAGAAATCGTGGTGCCCGATGAGTATGGCTTTCGCGTTTTTCAAGTGTTTGTGAACGTGATCGGGATCTATGACCCAAGCGTCGAACCCCGCGTTTTGTAGAGCGGCCTCTATCTTCCTCAAGCCGTAAGGGGCTTGCTCCGGTCTTCCGTACTTGTCCACCTTCGGCTTGGGCATGCACACCCAATTCCAAATCCGTTCCGGAACCTTGTAGGGCGGGCCTGTCGTCATGAAGCCAATGAATTCCTTCCCGTGGTGATCCGTCATCATGGATCGATCCGTCGTGATGATGAACTCGACCATTACCTTTCTTCGATCCACACGCGTAGGCTCTTTGACTGCACCTTCAGAATGAAATCTCTAAGCCTTTCGATGGCTTCTCTTTTGCTCGCGTGTACGACGATTTCCAGCCTTCTTTCCTTTGCTTTTAAAAGTTCTTGTAGCTTCTCATCGTTTATTTCCTCGATAACCATTCTCGAATGGCTCACTTTCTATAGGCAAACTTTCCTACAACCTTAAACCTTCTCTGGGAACTTTACGCCAATTGTCGAACTATTGCCTTCAAATCATACACGGAAGTCGAAGTGCGGGGGGTGGGATTCGAACCCACGAAGGCCTACGCCAGCAGGTCCTAAGCCTGCCGCCTTTGACCTGGCTCGGCCACCCCCGCATTTCTTCCTCTCGCTCATCAATTAAAGCCTTAGCGTACGATTCTGTGTGGTACGCGTTCAAAAGAGAGGGTTTGTACTTCGCCATCCGAATTGAGAGGGGGAAAGTGACCGCCGTCCGTTTCTCCCCCTCGATAGGCTTTGAAACCGGATCGCCCCGAGGCAGATACTTAACTTACTTGGAGAAGCTGTACCGCCTTTACAGGGGATTGCCAGTAAGCCCCCCTCCGTTTTCTCTCAGGACATCGCCCTTCGTCCGTAAGGTCTTGAGCGCCGTAGTCCTCATACCCCACGGGCACGTTTCGACGTACGGGGAAATCGCTCGCCATCTGGACACCCACCCGAGGGCCGTAGGAAGGGCTTTGGCCTCGAACCCCCTTCCATTAATAATCCCCTGCCATCGAGTCGTGAAGTCAAACTTCCGGCTAGGCGGTTATTCGGCGGGATTTGGAGCGAGCACGAAAGCCTTAATTTTGGGGAGGGAAGTAGCCCACCGCAAGGGAATCGTCAAAAACGTCGACGGTATGCGGGTTTTTCCGGCGGAGGTGGTGAGAGAGATTCGGGAATTCTGTAAACGTAAATGAAGTGAGGCCTCTTCCACCAAACGCGCTCAACGAGGACGGGTTTTAGGCCAGGTACGGGGAAATCGTGCGAGACGATCCGTGCTCCGCTTTTGAGTTTCCGGAACTTCGGAGCTAGAATTCTTAAGGCATCTTTTGTGAGGTATGTGGCGATCACGTCAGCGTCCGAGAAATCGCTTGAGAAGATGTCCGCTCTGAGTACTCGCACGTTCTCTAGCCCGGCTACTCTCTTTTTCGCCTTTTCGACCAATACGGGGTTAATTTCGAGCCCTACACATACGCAACCGTACTTTGAAGCTTCGGCGAGTATCCTCCCGTCTCCGCAACCGAGGTCGTAGAACACCTCGCCTTCCCTAGGCTCGGCCAACTCCACCATCCGCCTCACGACGGGTAGCGGCGAGGGGACGAAGGGTATTCGCCTCCGCACAGACCTTCGACCCGCTCCAGAGAGATAAAGTTAAGAGCTCTTGGACTCCGCTATAAGCTTCAGAATGAGCTCAACAGCCTCCTTTGGAGTATCCGCCCCCAGCACTTTCACTATTCTCCGCTCGTCTAGATACTTGTCGGCGTAGCTATCGGCGATTCCTCCGCTCCCCCTCAAGGCGACGATGGGCTTCCCTTGCGCGTACGCCATGCCCAGCTCCACGAGGGTTCCCACGCCCCCTTCGACGACAATCACTCCGTCGGCGCTACAGACATTTACTTGGTTCCTCGCCCACATCATGCCCGTCGCTATGACCACATCGCAGTAAGGGTTAGCCTCGCCCTTGTCCGCTGCGGGGAGAATTCCCA
>CAYNNH010000055.1:0-7832 GCA_964398605.1 uncultured Nitrososphaerota archaeon
GACGATGAAAGAGCCCCTAGGCAGGTACGTGCCGGGGGGCGGGGACTTAGAGAGTTGCTCCGGCCGCACATAATAAACATCGATAGAGTCCATCATGTCCTTCCAAGCCCGGCTGTAGCACGCGGTAAACTGGGCCGCTTCCCTCATCGTCAGTTCGCCGGGAGTCTTGCCTCCCGTTTTGACTACGACGAAGGGGCTCCCCACGATGTCGGCGTGGAAGACGAAATCCTTAGGCTCCGCGTACCGCTTCACGACTATTTCGTTTGTGGTCGCGTCCTTGCCCCCGACGACGAGGAACCCTTCGGACGACACGAACCACCTGAAGCGCTCGTACCACGCCCTCTTCCTCCGCTTTTTCAGGGGAGGCTTGACGGGCTTCTCGGGAACGGAGGGGACTTCTTTCAGCAAAAGCTCCAGACGGTCCGCCTTCGCTTCCACCTTCTTCGCCTTCTCAAATAGGGCGTTCGCGTACGAGCCAACCGACTTGTCCAACGGGAAGGAGAATTTCTCGCCTTCCAGCTCAACGGAAATTATCCTGTTGATGGGATCCACTTCGACTCGAAGACTTTCTTCGATTTCCCGCCAAGATAGACCGCTCTCCTTCAGTTCAAGAGCCTTCTTCCGCGTAGCTTCCAAAGTCGCCACGTTGAGCAACAACCGCTCCGCTTTCTCCCGCAATTCCCGAGCTCTTCGGCGGAACTTTTCCAGTTGTTTCGAGCGCCTCTCTAGGATTTCTTCCGCCTTCTTTGCCCTCTCCCGCATTTTCGCTTCCTCCGCTTCGAGGGCTTTTAGCTCGAAGAGCCTAGCTTGGTACTCGTCCACTGCCTCGACGAACTTGCCGAATCTCCTCACCTCACAAGAAGCGTGCTTCCGGAGGGGGAAGAGGTACGCCCCTTCGGGCTTCCCGTCCTTGTACACGACGCAGGGATCTTTCCTCTCCAACGCCTCCCGTACGGCTTCGAGCAGGAGCGGCGCTTTTTCTCGGGGGAAGGACGGCGCGGGCGATGAAGGATCCACGCCCAAATCCTCGAGGATTTCCTCAAGCAACTCCCGACCGATCCCCAAAACGCCCAACGCCTTCAGAACTGGCGCTTCTTGAGACAGCAACCCGGTGATGTCTTCGGGCGAGATACGCCTCGGATCAACGGCGTTGGAGGGAGGGTAGTCGTACTTCTCCCCTTTCCTTATGGAGCGATCCCTCATCTCGCGGTAGAAGAGGGCGACTTCGACGAGTCCCTCCTCGTCGAGGAGGACTATGTCCCCCCTCGGGAGTAGCTCGACGACGAGGGTCCACAAGCCGTTTTTCTCCACCTCGATCTCCACGATCCGGTCGAAATCGACCTGTCTTATTGACCGCAGAAAACCGCCCCTAAGCCTCTTTCTCAGGGCTTTACAGAAGGGGGGAGGTGTTTCGGGCTTCGGGTATTCGTACTCCGTAAGGAAAATGCAACAACCAGCCCTTAAGACGAGATCTGCCCGAGGTAACAGCTTAATCAAAAGGGTGCGCTCATCCAGCTGGTAGATGTTGGATATCCGAGAGCCAATTATATTTTCGGCTATCTCATTTACTACTGTGGCGACCTCGAGGCTCGACATGGAATCCTTCAATTTCCTCGGTGAAAGACGTGGATCCAAAGAAAAAAGCCTACTGGTTTAGGGTTGGGATGGGCTTCTTAGCGGCGGTCTTGTGCTTCTGGTTAGGGGCCAAGGACTTCGAGGGGCTACTTCTCGCCATCGCCGTTTACGTGCTCTCCGCTTTCCTCATCAGGTACGCGTTTGGGATAAGCGGGGAAGCGTTGGAAGGCAAGCACAAGCTGTGGACCGAAGGCATAGGGGCTTACGTGATCACTTGGCTCTTCTTCTGGATCCTCCTTTACACCTTGTTCCCTTAGTGCTCCTCGACGTCTTCTATTCCGCGCTCAGTAATCCTGAAAATCGTTTCCCTCTCGGGCAGGTGGGGGCTCTTTATCAGCCTCGCAATCCGCACGTCTCCCGATTTCCCCTTCTTGATGTGCACGCGATAGCGCGCTATGTGGGCGAGCACGTGTCCTCCAGCGGGCCTCTCAGCGTCACCACGCACGGGGAATTGGGCGGGGACTCCGACCACTTGGTTGGTGATGACGGCGGCGAGCTTGAAAGCCCTAGCGAGCTTGAAAAGGGTGGCTAGGTGCGGGTACAAGGCTTGTTGCCTCCTCGCTAGCATGTCGAGGCCTGGGAACTCGTGGCGGAAGTGGAAGATGACGGAGTCGATGATGATGAGCTTCACGTTGTTCTCCTTGATGAGGGCATCGCATCGACGCAGGAGGTATTCCTGCTCGTCCACGGTCATGGCGGGGGCTACGAATATGTTCTCGAGGACCTTCTTGGGATCCAATCCCCTAGCCTTGGCCATTTGGGCAACTCTGCCTGGAGAGAAGGTCCCTTCCGTGTCAATGTAGTACGCGGCGCCCTCAAGCCCGCCTTGGTCTTCCGGCAGTTGGACGTTGACGCATAATTGCATGCAAAGTTGACTCTTTCCCACGCCGTACCTTCCGAAAATCTCCGTAATGTTCCCGACTTCGATCCCGCCTCCTAAGAGGTCGTCGAGCGCCTTACTCCCCGTCGTGAGCCGTTTGAGGGACTCGGCTTCCCTCATGAGCTCGTCAGCTCGATAGATGCCATAGCCCACGAGCTCCCTAGCGCGCCTAACGATCTTGCGGGCGGTTTCCAAACCCAACCCATCGACGTGGGACGCGAGGTATTCAGGGGGCGTGACGGCTAAAAGCTCGACGGTCGTTATCCCGATGTCCTTCAGCTTCTGCAGGGTTTTCTTCCCGATTCCAGGAACGTCGGTAAGCTTTGCCATCGTCTTACTTCGACCCAACTTTTAAGATGACTTGTGACCGATGGGAAAAACATGGGAAAAAGAGAGGTATGTGAAAGTTAAGCCTGTGGAGGAGGGCTTGGGGGAGTTGGAGGCGCTCTCTTACCGAATTCCGGACGTAATATCCTCCTTCGCTTCAGCCTCAACCATAAGAGGACGAAGACGATCACCGCTAAGGTGGCGATCACGGCCGCCACGGTGAGCCACTCGGCCATGGAGAGCCCGTATTTGAGGAAGCAATGGTTGGAAACGGAGACTCCATAGATGTTCATCGCCGAATCGAGCAAATAAGCACACGTCGTTGGCGGCAAGAAGTGATCGCCTAACGCCTCCACACGGATCTTGTAGGAAAACGTGCAAGAGGAGCCGGGGGCTATGTTGGAGAGGTAAACGTCGGGGAAAGCGACCATTTCTCCCCGGATTCCCTTCGTCCGAATCAGGGAATACGGGGAATCGACGAAGGAGAAGCCCGGGGGGATGAAGTCTAAGAGGGCTGCGGACGGGCGGAGGGGGGCGTTGCCTTCGTTCCTCACACAAATCTCTACCTCAATTTCGTCTCCGACGCGCCATGTCGCTTCCTTGCTCAGGGATTTTTCCACAATCACGTAGGGAGCCGAGGGCGGTTCATCGGGCAAGATGTGAACAGCTGGACGTACTTTAACCGTCTCCCCTTCCGCTTCCACCTCGAAGGGCTTGTCGAAGTAGAGGTCGAGGCCGCAAACTTCGTAGCTACACGTCAAGTTGATGGAAAAGGACTCTATGGCTCCTGGTCCTAGGGATCCGAAGAGCCACTCCCTACCGGCGGGATCCCGTATCCTTATGTTCTTTATCTCTTCCGTGCCCGGATTGCGCAACTTGATGACGAAGGGTATCACGTCGCCAGCGTGGACGTTGTTGGGATAGGGCTTCTTGTCGCAGAAAGTAGCAACTAAATCGCCCTTAGCCTCGTTCGAAAACACTTTGTAAATTTCGGCTCCGTCCTTCGAAGCTGGATCGGCGTCCCTGAAAGTCGCGTAGGCTATGGTCGGGGCGCCCGTAGGGTTATTATAGGACCACGAAGGCGGGTGTGCGCCGGGGTCTAGGCGGTCTTCGTGCGCGGTGAGTAGGGACATGCCCCATATCGTTTCCACCGTCACGTTGACATCGTAGGCGGAAGCGTCGGGGCTCAGGTTCATGATCTCGACCGAGTCTCTGGTGAGGGTCAAGATGATCTTGGGGCCGAAGTAGAGGCGGTAGCTCACTTTTGGGGAGGACTTGGCAGCTCCTCTGCTCATGAAAAGCGAAAGCTTCATTTCCTCGCTCCAATAAGTGTTTCTCTCGAACAGCTCATCCGGGTACCAGTCTTCGAGGTCAGCCCCGAGTAACTCGATTTTTATTTCCGTGGAGTTGGAAAGGGGAGCGGCGTTCACCGTTCCCTTTGTGTAGCCGAAGAACGTGAGGTTGAATGTATACCTGCCATCCTCGGGGCGCAAAGCGTCCTCGTTTATTCCGCAAACGCTCACCGAGAGGGTTGGAATATCGTCCTTTTGGAAGCGTAGGGAAAAGAGGACGGAATCTTGTTCCATGATGAAGTGATAGAAGTCCTCCTCGCCCTTAATGATATCGGATAAGCCCCCAAGCTGATCCGAAACTTCGGCGAAAAACCTAGAAGCTAGACGAGCTATGGAGGCCTGGGATGTCGTCCCCGCGTACGTGGCGGTTACCGTGTACTGGAGGATTGGGATCCCCATGAGCAACATGCTCGGATTGATGGAATAGCCTAGGTAAGCGGGGGAAAGGGATACGCCCAACCCTCTGCTCAAGGCTATGGAAATTTCGTCCGCATACCGTTCCATCTCGGTTTGCGTCAGGTTAGGGCTGAGGGACAATTGCAGCACAGCTCCCCGCGTTCCTGCAAAGGAGAAGCCTCCCCTCCACAGCGATATCGTCGGCCTAGATCGGGAAGCCGTTAAGGCGAGATAGGCGTACTCGACCCCGCGGGAGAGGAAGTCGCTGACGTTTAGGCCGTAGAACACGAGCTTGCTCCCCGATAGGGTCAAGTTCCAGCAAACGCAGGGGCCTAAGAGGTGCACGGTTAAGTGCTCCTCGTACCACCAAGGCAACGGGATCGACTCATCGTAAACGGTCAGCTCCTGTTGTTGGGCGGAGGCGGGTCGGCATGTAGCGAGCAGTAGGATGGCAATTAGGAGTATGTAAGCACGCTTCATCCGTTTTATTTACCCTTTCCCCTTTATAGTTTACCAGAAGTTCCCTCTAGGACGGACAAGATTCTGGCTGTTCCCTCTTTTTCCTTAATGATTTCCGCGTATTTCCCGCGCCCTATGTACTCCTTAGAAACCGCCAGTTCCTTCTCTTCCGCGTATACGGCATGCGCTTTCGTCCTGTCGAGCACGGTGAAGGAGGTTCCCTCTAGGAACTTCTCGACGGGCGATTCGGAACAAACGGGGCAGTTGCAAGGCATCTTATCCGATCTCTCGGCGACTTTGCCCAAGTGGAGGACGGTCCAGTCGGAAGGGTCGAAGTAGTTGAGCTTCTCCTTGATCGGAGGGAACGGAGGCGGCGGTCTGAGCCACCTGCAGTAGCTGTCCACCGAGAAGTAAGGCAAGATGAGGCCGTACGACGCGTCGAGGTATCTCCTCCCGAATAGGGGCTTCGGCGGGACTTGAAGAGCGTGAACCCACAGCTCCGGATGTTCTTCGTGAAGGTCGCGGACGCTGTAGAGGAGGGAGTAGGCGAACTTCCCCCTCACGTCTACCCCGACGCAGGAAACTTGCCCCTCTTCCACGAGCTTCTTCACTTGCTGGAAAACCTCGCGCGTGTCTTCCTCTTCCCGCATTACCTTCACGACGGGCATGAAAACGGCTTCCCCCGCGATCCTGTCGATCTGCTTGAGGGCTACTTTGAGCAACTTAAAGAACTCCTTCGGCGACGTGTTGAGGGTTGGGGCGAGGGTGAAGACCTCCACGCCCGAGAGGTACTGGAGGTCGAGGAGCCGCTTTACGGCGTCTTCGTTGAGGGAAAACTCGTCCAAGATGGGCGCGTAGAACATCCTTACGGCTCCCGGGAAGTTCCTGAAGAAGCGGGAAATGCTGGCGAGTTGGGCCTTGAAGTAGTCGTCCTTAGCCAGACGGGCAACCCTCTGGAAGTTGAGCAGCTTGCCCGCGAGGACGATGGTTTGGGGGATCGGTTCCTTGATCTTCAGCTTCCTTATCGAGTTTACCTCGCTACTCGTGGGTACTTTTGTGGGGAGTTCCGCTTTCTTCCCCCGGAGCTCGAGCACGCATTTCCTCGCTCCCGTTTCGTCCCGCTTGATTACGCGCAAGCGCATCGCAGTATTATCCAGAGATGCTTAAGAATGGAGGCGTCCATTCTCTCCGTGATAAAAGGACTGATTCTGAGGAACTTCATGGCGTACCGGAACGCCTTCATACCCTTCGAGAAAGGGCTGAACATCATCTGCGGGCCTAACGGGGCGGGAAAGTCGACTATTTTGCTCGCCATAGGGCTCGCCCTAGGGCAGTCGACCATCGAGAGGTCGAGGAGGATAAAGGACCTCATAAGGCACGGGGAAGAGGAGGCAGCCATCACGCTGATCCTGGACAACTCGAAAAGGGAGAAGGGGAAGAGGCCCTTCCCCCGCTTCCACACGGACACCGTCACGATCACGAGAGTTCTCAAGGCTAGCGGGAAGTACAAATTCTACCTACAGAAGAGACCCGTTACGAAGGAGGAAATCCTGAAATTAGTCAAGAGCGTTGGCATAGACCCCGACAACATGCTCCTCATCATGCACCAGTACATGGTGGAGAAGTTCGGAGCCCTTTCTCCCCAAGAGAAGCTCAGGTTGGTCGAGGAAGTCACGGGGCTGAGCTCGTATAGGCGGGATGTTCTCGAGGCGAGAAGGAAGCTTTCCATCGTCCAGGAAGACGAGAAGAAAGTGGGCGAAGAGCTGAAGTCGGCGAAGAAGGAGCTAGATTATTGGAGGAGGCAGTGCGAGCTTTACATGAAGAAGAAGGAACTCGAGGAGAGGCTCGAAAATCTAATAAGGGAGAAAGCTTGGCTCGCCGTCAAGAAGCAGGAGAACAAGGTAGAGAGGTTGAAGAAGAAGATAGGGGAGCTCTCCTCGAAGCTGGAGAAAATGAAGGAAGAGGTGGAAGGGAAGTCCCGTCGCCTCAAGGACCTAGAAACGGATGTGCGGGAAGTCAAGCGGGGGATCGAGGAGGCCGTTGAGAAGTTGATCGAGCTCGAGAGAAGGGCGGAGGGGCATCGAATAAGCGAGAAGTGGATCCAAAGGGCGTTGACGGACTACACCCAATTCAAGCAAATCGTCCCCGTTCACGATTGCCCGAGGCAGATGACCTTGCCCGAGTTCATGGAGTACCTGTCGAAGGAAGAGGAGAAGATGCGGAAGGAGTTGGAGGAGATCAAGGAAGAGAGCAAGCGCCTTAAAGAAGAAATTAAGAAGACAAGGCGCGAACTGCAAAGCTTCAAGCAAAAGGAGGAAAGATTGAGCAAAGAGTACGTCGACTCGAGCGTCGATCTAGGGGTCAAGAGGTTCTTGTGCGAGCAATTGGAAAAAGAAATCAGGAAGCTGAGGAAGAAGTTGGGCGACGAGCTAGAAAAGCTAAGGGAATTGGAAGAACAGGCGAAGAAGCTCGGGCCTAGAATCGAGACCGAAAGGACCGATAGGGAGATAGACGAGGACATAGGGTTCGTGAAGGGGAGGCTGAAGGAGTACGAAGGAGTGACGGAGGAGGTCTTCCGCGTCTACGAATCCTACAAGCAAGTGTACGAGCAAATAGAGGAAAAGGCGAGGAAAGTGGCCGAGAGGAGGAAACTCGTCGAGGAGGAGGTGAAGAAGAGGATGGAGAAGTGGAAGGAGCTCGTCAAACGATTGCTCGACGAGGTCAACGGCAGGTACAGAGCGTTGCTGGCCGAGGCCGACGGCAGGGGCGAGGCGATCCTCGTG
>CAYNNH010000056.1:0-7715 GCA_964398605.1 uncultured Nitrososphaerota archaeon
CGGAACCATAGCGACCCAAAGGGTGGGGCTGAAGGAAGCCCTCCAAAAGCTCGTCGAGATGATCGAACTTGGCATCCCAGGCCCCGAGATTTAAGGAAGCCATCTCGGAGAGAAAACGCGTTTCCTCCCCCATAGTACTTGCCTTAGACGTTCCCGAACCCTCCAAGAACATGGATAAATGCTACCGCCTCATCGACGAACTCTCCCCCCGAATTTGTGCCGTGAAGTTCAGCCGGTGGTTCGTCTTAGAGCTCGGGATTCCAAAGGTGGCTCAAATGGTCGAAAAGTGTCATGAAAAGGGCTTGCTCACTATCATGGACTGCAAACTGAACGATGTCGGGCATACGAACGAGCGGATTGCCAAAATTTACTTTGAAGCGGGGTTTGACGCCATAATAGCCAGTCCCTTCGTGGGCTGGGAGAACGGGTTGGACGTCATTTTCCGCGTTGCCCGTCCTTCCAAGGGAGTCATATTGCTCGCCTACATGAGCCATCCCGGAGCCAAGGACTTTTTCGAAGCCTTAGTGGAGTGGGAGAGACGCAAAGTCCCCCTCTACGTGCTCTGCGCCCAGTTCGCCCACGAGAAAGGGGCCGATGGGGTCGTCGTAGGAGCGACGCGTCCCGAGAAAATCAGGGAGATCAAGGCGAAGTTCCCCGACCTTCCCATATACTCGCCGGGAATAGGCCCTCAGGGAGGATCCGCTAGGGAAGCAATTGAAGCTGGAGCCGACTACCTAATCGTAGGCAGGGCGATCGTGGCGGCCAGCGACCCCTCGGAATCGTTGGAGCGGATTCTCGCTTCCCTGCCCTAACCGCTGTTGTGTCTCTCTATGAGCTCAATGATGGCCCTTCGGATGAGATCGCTCCTTGTAGCGTAAATTTTTCGCCTTACAAGCTCATCCATTTGCTCTAACAGGTCCTCCGTGACTTTAAACGTCACCACCTTCATTCTCTCGGACATCGAGGATGGTGTCGGCTTTTTTTAATATGCCCCAAGTCGAAATCTCTGCACCTCTTTCCGTATCTAGAAACACCAAGAAGAGCTTAATAGCCCCTCTTTCAATCTAAAGCGATGGGAGGACAGAAAAAGAAACCAATAACGGCGATGGAGAAAGCCCTAATGGTCAAGCTTAGGAAAGAGGAAAGGAAGAAGAAAGCCTCAGCGACTAAGGTGAGGGAGAAAGTCATAGGTAGCTTGTTTTATTCCAAGGACGAAGTACTGAGCTTCGTTAAGTCCTCGAAGTACGTGACTCCTTACTTGCTCGCCTCCAAGTTCGGCCTCAAGGTGAGCGTCGCTAGGAAGATATTGCGGGACCTCGTCCGCAAAGGGGTCATCGAGGAAGTTGAGGGAACGTCTTCGCTTACCCGCATATACAGGTGCGTCGCCGGTTGAGCTCTCCCATTCACGTTAAAATAGCCGTAGTAGGCCCCTACAACGCAGGGAAGAGTTCCGTCGTGCGGGGGCTCGCGAGGGACGCCCTCAGCGTCAACGAGTTCGGAACGACGGTCAGCATCGATTACGGGTTCGTCCGCATGGAAATGTTCCGCGTCCACCTCTTCGGGACTCCGGGGCACGACCGCTTCGACTTCATGCAGGAAATAGCCGCGAAGGGAAGCGACGGGATCATGCTCGTCGTCGACAGCACCTTCCCCGAGACCTTCCCCATAGCGATGGAGATCCTGCGGAGGGTGCGCGAACGCGACATACCCTTCGTCGTCCTCGCCAATAAGCAGGATCAGAAGGGCGCTCTATCCCCCGAGGACGTAAAGCGTGAAATGGGGTTGCCCGATGACGTGCCCGTGATCGGGACGGTTGCCACAAAAGGCATGGGGCTGAAAGAAGCCCTGGTCGAATTGTTGAAGCTTATTTCGAAGAAGAAGGGCTTATCTGCTCGCTAACTCCATCCTCACTTTCATTCCCATCCTTACCTTCTCCAGGAGCTCCGCTCCCTTCGTGATCTTCCCGATTACGCAGACCGATCCGTAAGGCCTCCCCTCCCTCAAGAAGAAACATATGGCGTCTCCCGAAGGCCAATAGGCAACCGCTCCTTTCTCGACGTAATTGGTCAACTTGTCCCCCGCCCTCTTGAGCCCGACGACGAAGTATACTTGATGTCCGAAGACTGCCAACCTCCCTTCGATGGGCATCTTGCTGAGGATCGCCGAAACGACACCCGGAGCCCTGAACCTGAGTAATTCGACTTCCATATTCCCTAAACCTTCAATAACAACCTTGACCTTCACGCTCGCTTCCAAAAGCAAGAGTATATCCCGGCCAATATAAAAAGATGGGACTCGCCGATTTGGGCGAGATGAAGCGAACCAAGGCGGATTTGGAACGTGCGAAAGAAGCTCTCTTGAAGGAACTGGAGCGTCTAGAGGAATTGAAGGCGAAAGGGGAGATTTCGGAAGAAGAATACGCGAAGAAGAGGGGGGATATCGAGAGAAAACTCGTGGAAATTATGGATCGCTTGGCCCAGCTGAAATTCCTCTTAGGAAGCTAGACGTACTTCCTCACGAGCTTCTTGACGGACTCCGCCATGTACTTGATGTCCCTATCTTCGACCCTAGGGTGAACGGGCAAGCAAATGACTTGCTTCGTGGCTAGCTTCGTCTTCCTGAGGGGCTTCGTCTTGTACACCGTGTAGTAGGGCATGAGGTGGATGGGCCTGCTGTAGTAAACGCGGGCGTCTATCCCTTTCTCCTTGAGCTTCTGGACTATCTTGTCCCTCACTTTGCCGCTCCTCGTGCGGATGCGAATGGTGTAGACGTACCAGCTGTGCTTCCTGTCCTTGGGCACGACGGGCACGATAATGGGCGCCATGCCTCCTATTTCCTTCGTGAGCTTTCTCGCATTTTCCCTGCGCTTCTTCAAGAACTTCCTTATTTTCCTCAATTGGGAGAGCCCGAGGGCGGCTTGAATCTCGGTCATCCTCAGGTTTAGGCCTAAGTAGAATGACCTATAGGGGCTCGTCTCCCCGTGGTTCCTTATGGCGAAGATCTTGTCCGCCAGCTCCTTGTCGTTCGTCACGACCATTCCGCCTTCCCCCGTCGTTATGATCTTCGTCGCGTAGAAACTGAAGCACCCCACGTGGCCTATGGATCCAACCACCTTGCCCTTGTACTTTGCCCCGTGGGCTTGAGCAGCATCCTCAATAACGTAGAGCCCATGTTCTTCGGCGATTTCCATGATGGGATCCATGTCGGCGGGCATCCCGTAGAGGTGGACGACGATGATCGCCTTCGTGTTGGGGGTTATGCATTCCTTGATCGAGTCGGGGTCGATGGTGTACGTGGATAAGTCTATGTCGGCAAAAACGGGCGTCGCTCCCGTCCAAACAACGGCCTCAGCCGCCGCGACGAAGGCGAAACTCGGCAGGATGACCTCATCTCCCTGCTTGATCCCCAGCGCAGAGAGGGCCGCGAGGAGGGCAGAGGTCCCCGAATTCGTGGCAATGGCGTACTTCGTCCCCACGAACTTGGCAAACTCTTGCTCGAACTTCGTTACGTAAGGCCCCATGCCCATTTTGTCCGTCAGAATTCCGCTCTCGAGGACTTCCGTCACGGCTTCGATATCATCCCTTTCGATGATGGGTTCGTTGATGCGAATGAACCTACGGGCTTTCGCTCTTGGCATTACTTTTTAGTTGGCTTTCGAAAAATTAAGACTTGGGAATTCGGGTTCTCTTCACGCCGGTAATGTCGAAATTGCACGAGAAGCGTTGCTCCGAGTCCGTTGAGGAAGCGAGGCGAATCCTGAGGAAACTCGGCTTTGAAGTCGTCGAGGATCCTAAGGAGCCTTACGACTTCGAAGTGATCTTCGTCGCTAGCGGGGGTACCTCCCGGAAAATCGCCCGACTGGCTTGTGGGAAGCGCTGCATCGTGTGGTGTAGCGGCAAGAATAACTCCCTTCCTTCCGCCTTCTCCGCCCTCGAGAAGCTCCGATCCAAGGGGTGCTGGCTCGGAGAACTCATCGTGGAGAAATCCCCAACCGATCGAGAAGAGTTGGAATCTAGGCTACGCCTGCTCTCGGCCCTCTATTCCCTCAAAGGGGGGAGAGTCGACGTCTTCGCCACGCCCAATTCGCCAAAAATCTTGGCCGAAGCCCGCTTTTTGAAGAATCTTGGACTCGACATAGCTTTTCACCACATTCTATCTTTCGACGCTTACGAGCCCCAGGAGAACGTAGTGGGGGTCGGGGTGGACTGCTTTGAGTACATTAAGGCGCGGAAGAGGACTCCGTGCTTGAAGGTTTCCGAACTCAACGATCGGGGGGTTCCGACGGCGTGCGAAGCCGATCTATCCTCTTTGCTCATCATGATGGTCGTCCGCAAGGCTTACGGGGAGCCAGCCTGGATCGCGAACCTTTCTCGAGTCGAGCGTGATAAAGCGTTTTTCGCTCACTGCACTGCCCCGAAGAAGATGGGCGAAAGGTGGGAGGAAGTCCCCCACTTCGAAACGGGCCTCCCGCAGTCTTTGAGGGTGTATCTTTCCGGGAAAGCCATGGCGATCCACGTTAACCTCTGTAAGAGGCGTTCGGTCGTTCTCTCGGGAAGGCTTAACCCGCCGAAACTCCCTGAGGAAGGCTACTGCCGGACCCAAGCGTTCTTCAGCTACCTCGACTACTACCTTGAGGAGAGGTTCCTAGAGGAGTTGTTGGGGAACCACTTCGTCATATTCTTCCGTACGTGGCCGAGGGAAGAGCCTTGGCTTTTCTTGTTGAAGTGGCTGGGCCTGTCCGTCAAGTCCGCGAGGAGCATGCCTGCCAGCGTGGCAGATGCTAGCTATATTTTCGATGAAATTTTAAGGCTCGATAGCGACATCCAATCGCTTTGGGAGGCTTGTGAACAGCCTGTGGAAGAATGATTTTTCGGGGAGATCTGCTCTTTTGGACTTGTTTCCCCATCGTTTACGCCGGGATAATCGTCCTCTTATCCTTTAAACTCCGAAGGCATGTTCTGCTTCTGGTGAAAGTTTACTCCTTCTCGTATGTGGGGTTAGTTCTGGCTTATTGCGGATGGCTGATGTTTCTAACTCGAGGGAGCTTTCACCTTGTCTATCTTTTCCCAATTATCTCATTTGCCCTTTCTTTGTTTGCTGTTATCTGGTCTCTTTCGCGGGTTAAACTTTTTATAACCTAGACATTCTTTCAACCGATATGAGCGCACAAATACCCGTCCTTATCCTCAAAGAAGGCACGAGCAGGACGCGGGGAAAAGAGGCTCAACGCATTAACATAATGGCCGCAAAAGTGATAGCCGAAGCCGTAAGAACGGCCTTAGGCCCCCGCGGCATGGACAAGATGCTCGTGGATTCCTTCGGGGACATAACGATTACCAACGATGGAGTCACCATCCTCGACGAGATGGATGTCCAGCACCCCGCCGCCAAAATGATCGTGGAGATGGCGAAGGCGCAAGACCACGAGGTGGGCGACGGAACCACGAGTGTCGTCGTCATGGCGGGAGAGTTGCTCGATAAGGCGGAGGACCTCATGGCGAAGGATGTTCACCCCGTCATCATCATAGAAGGATACCGGAAAGCCGCCGAGAAGGCCCTCGAGTTCCTCGAGCAAATAGCCGAGAGGGTTGACCCCAGCGACAGGGAAGTTCTGAAGAAGATAGCGGAAACCGCCATGGCGAGCAAGTTGGTTGCCGAAGAAAGGGGATACTTGGCCGAGCTAGCCGTTGAAGCTGTCTTACAGGTTCGCAAGGAGAAGCCCGAAGGCGGTTATGATGTCGACATAGACGATGTGAAGATCGAGAAGAAGCCGGGAGAATCCCTCAGGGATACTCAGCTCGTGAAGGGAGTCGTCATAGACAAGGAAGTCGTCCATCCGCAAATGCCCAAGCGCATAGAAAACGCGAAAATTGCCCTTCTTAACTGCCCCCTCGAAGTGGAGAAGACGGAGTTCAGCGCGAAAATTCACATCGAGACGCCCGAGCAAATGAAGGCATTCATGGACGAGGAGGCCCGTATGCTGAGAGAGATGGTGGAGAACATCAAGAAGGCGGGGGCCAACGTTGTCTTCTGCCAGAAAGGAATCGATGACCTCGCCCAGCACTATCTCGCGAAGGCGGGGATCCTCGCTGTCCGTAGGGTGAAGAAGTCGGACATGGAGAAACTCGCGAAGGCAACGGGAGGTAGGATAATCACGAAGGTCGAAGACCTGAGCCCCGAAGACTTAGGAGAGGCGGAATTGGTCGAAGAGCGGAAAGTTGGGGAGGATAAGATGGTCTTCGTCGAAGGATGCAAGAACCCGCGTTCCGTCACGATACTCATCAGAGGAGGGTCCGAGCGCGTGGTGGACGAGGCGGAGCGATCTTTGCACGACGCCCTCTGTGTGGTGGCGGATGTGGTGAGGAAGCCCGCCATCGTTGCCGGTGGAGGGGCGGTTGAGCTAGAACTCGCTAGGAGGCTCAGGAGTTTCGCTCAATCCCTCTCAGGAAGGGAACAACTCGTCATAAACGCCTACGCGGAGGCCCTCGAAGTCATCCCCACCATTTGGCGGAGAACTGCGGGATGGATCCCATCGATACGCTCACGGACTTGCGCTCGAGGCACGAGAAAGGAGAGCTGTGGTCGGGGATTAACGCCTTCAAAGGGGAAATAGCGGACATGATGGGCCTTAACGTCCTCGAGCCCTCCCTCGTTAAGGAGCAGATCATCAAGTCGAGCACCGAGGCCGCGTGCATGATCCTCAAAATCGACGACATCATAGCCGCTGCCAGAATGAAGGAAGAGGAGGAAAAGAAACCTGAAGAAGAAAAAGGAGAGGAGTCCTCGGAGCTTTAAAAGGGAAGAAATCTGGATCGGCCCACCCCGTCTAACTAGGTATGAGAGAGCTAGGATCATCGAAGCGAGGGCTTTGCAACTTGCCATGGGAGCCCCCCCGCTGATAGAACTCCCCCCAGGCGTGGACGACCCCATCAAGATCGCGAGGCTCGAGTTTAAGTACGGGGTCCTCCCCGTCATCATAAGGCGGAGGTTGCCTGATGGTAGTTACCAAGATATACCGCTCAAGTGGTTAATCAAAGAGTGAGAGCTTGTCGACGTTGGGCGTAGTTTTCGTGGGGAAAAAGCCCGTTTCGAAATACGTGATCGCGGCGACGAGGCAAATTTCGATAGGCGCTCGGAAGATCGTGCTGAAGGCGAGGGGTTCTTCGATACCGAAGGCGGTGGACGTGGCGGAAGCCCTACGCCGGAGGTTCGCCGACCAGCTGTCCCTCGAATCCATAAAAACCTACACGGAAACCCTAGAAACCGAGAACGGGACGAGGAGAGTTTCGGTAATCGAGATCGTCTTCTCGGTTTAATTTTTTACTCGTACGCGTTCGAGAGCAAGTGGACATTTGCTAGCCTAACTCTCTCTAGTCCCTCTTCTTTGGCCGCCCTCACGCAACGCTCGGCGTGCTTCTTGCTCGTAGTGGGGAGGTCGTCCATTACGTACTGCGGGTAGAAGGCGAGCAACGTGTACGGTATAGTTGGATCGATGTCGGCTATGAAGGAAGCCAATTGGCGCACTTCATCTTCATCGACGTATCCGGGAACGAGGAGCGTGCTCGCGACGAGCAGAGGAGGATCCGGCCTCTCCCGGTAATACTCCTCTCCGACGAATCGGAAATTCGCGAGGGTCGCCCTATTGGAAACTCCGCATATGGCCTTGTTGAGGTTCTCGTCGAAGAACTTGAGGTCGAACTTCACCGTCCCCCCGC
>CAYNNH010000057.1:0-7617 GCA_964398605.1 uncultured Nitrososphaerota archaeon
AGCAACCACTTCGGAATCCATATGCCCGTCAGGAACATGAGGGGCCAGCCGAGGCCAAAGGCAAGGCCTTCGGCTCCCTTGCTCGTCTTCCCCGCCACGGAGATGATGAGCCCCAGCCCTATCATGAACAAGCCACCCAAGACGAGGAGCAGCGGAATCCCCCAATGGGCGGGGTTTAGCGGATCCCAAGATATCTTCGCGCCGAAGGCAAGCCCCGTCCCAACGCACACCAAGGCGGATACGGCGAGCCAGAAAAGCGTGGACAGAGTCTTGCCCACGAGGAGGTCCCAAGGACCCATGGGGGTGGCGACAAGGCGCTCCAGAGTTTTGTGCTCTTTCTCCTCCACCACGGCGAGAGCTCCGCTGATCAAGCCGATGAATATGAATTCGATGCCCATCATCCCCACGGTGTACCAGCCCCGCAAGCCAGGCACGTCGGCCAACGCTTTAGGCTTTACGGTTTCGCAAGTAGCGTTTATGGGCGTGGACATTCCTTTCGCGTACTCTCGGTACTCGGGAGGCACGTATTCGAGTCTTTGAATCGAAATTTGCTCCGAAAACTCGCTCAAGAAGCCCAGCAACAGGTTTTTCGTCACCTGCTCCCTGTAAGCATCTCCGCCTAAAACATACAATTCGAGGCGGGCGGTCAGGCATGTGGTCAGGTTCTCCGAGAATTTCTCCGGAAATACCATCACGGCGTCTAAAGAACCGGATTTGAGGTCGTTCAAAGCGTCGGCTTTATCCTCGTACACGGAGACCGCGAAAACGTGCGTTCCGTTGACCACGCACTGATTCATGGCGTAGACGATGGTCGTGGCGTTAAGGGGGTAATCGTTTATGGTGCTGTCCGCGTAGACGACGCCTACTTTCACAACGACGGGAGGACGGGGGTTCACCCAGATGTAAAAGCTCATCATGAGCATGAGGACGGGGAATGCGATCATCCAGAAGAGGGCCATTTTATCGCGCAACGTGCTCTTGATGTCCCTAGTGGCGATGGCGAAAACAGCCCGCCGCTTCATTCTTCCAACCTCCGCCCAGTCAACCTCAAGAAAACGTCCTCCAACGTTGGCTCCACGACCCTAATGCTCACGACATCTAGGCCTATCGATATAGCCTTCTCGGCGATCTTAGGAAGGGCGGCCCTAGGCTTCTTCACGTAAAGCCTCAGCGTCCCCTCCCTCAACAGGTATTGCCTTTTCTCGGAGAATTCGGAGAGAGTTTTGGCTTCCTCCTCCGTTATCCGCTTGGCTTCCAGCTCGATGACCGAAGGGCCGCCGTACTTCTCCTTCAGCGATTGGGGGGTGTCGAGGGCGATTATCCTGCCTTCGTTCATGATCGCCACCCGATCAGAGAGGTAGTCCGCCTCCTCCATGTAGTGCGTGGCGAGGAGGACCGTCTTCCCTTCCTCCTTCAGCCTTTCCAAGTACCGCCAAAATTCCCTCCGCGCGTTTGGGTCGAGCCCCGTGGTGGGTTCGTCGAGCAAGAGGAGCTTGGGGTCGTTTATGAGCGATATGGCGAGGTTGAGCTTCTTCTTCATCCCGCCCGAGAAAGCCCCCACTTTCTTCTTCGCAACATCCCACAAGCCTAACATCTCGAGCAATTCGCGGCAACGACGCTTGGCCTCGGAAGAGGGGATGTCGTAAAGGCCCGCGTAGAAGAGCATGTTGTCCCAAGCCGAAAGATCCTCGTAGAACGCCATCTCTTGGGGGCAGAACCCTATCAACCGCTTTACGTCGTAGGGCTTCTCGCTCACATCCATGCCGAGAACCTCGACGCGGCCCTCGCTTGCGGGGATGATCCCGCCTATGATCCGCAGGAGCGTGGTCTTCCCCGCCCCGTTGGGCCCCAGCAAACCGAATAACTCGCCCGCCTTCACCTCGAAACTGACGCCCTTGAGGGCAACGAAGCCGTCGTATTCCTTCACCACACCGTCCACCCGTAGGACGGTGGCCATCGTGGGCGGTAGTGAAAAAGTTTTAAAGTATTACTATGAAGAAAGGGATTTGATGGAGAAACGCCCCCAAAGGGCGAGGAGGGAGTTCTTCGTGCAAGTTTTCTCATTTCAGAAATTCGCTGAGTGATGATGGAATACATAACTTCTCCGGTTACGGTATTTCTCGCCGCGTTAGTCGTATCCGTTATACTGTACGTAATAGCGGGCAGATTTTCGGCTAGGCCTGCAAAACCAAAGCCCGACAAGTACGAGTCCTACGCGTGCGGGCAGAAAGTAATAGCGGAGAGGGTTCCCGTCGTCATTTGGGTTTTCAGGTTTGCGGTGGCGTTTATGGTCATCGACGTGGTTTCGTTCATCTTCATGCTCTCCCTCGACTATCCCTTCATAACGCCCGTGACCCAGATCGTCCTGCTCTATGTGACCCTGATAGCCATCGCCCTGATGGCCATTTTCAGGAGGTGGTGAGGTGGGGCTCATCAGGTGGGCTTTGACGAGGAGTCCGTGGCTCCTCCACTTCAACACGGGCTCCTGCAACGCCTGCGACATCGAGGTTCTGGCGGCCCTAACGCCTAGGTATGATCTGGAGCGCTTCGGAGTCCTCCTCAAGGGGAGTCCTAGGCACGCGGACATACTCGTCGTAACGGGTCCCGTGACTAGACAAGTTAGGGATCGTCTGCTCCGCATATATGAGCAAATGGCGGAGCCCAAGTTCGTCGTCGCCGTGGGGGCTTGCGCTTGTAGCTCGGGGGTTTTCAGGAACTGCTACAACGTGTATCCGGGACTCGACGCGGTAATCCCCGTCGACGCGTACATCCCCGGTTGCCCGCCCAAGCCCGAAGCGATCATTTTCGGCATAGCGACGCTACTGAAGAAACTGAGGGGAGAGTTGTGAGCGAGCTCACGGAAGAAGCGATTGTGGAAAGGCTTCGCGAGAAGTTCGGCGACCGCATAAAAGCGGCGGAAATCACGGGCCCGAGGAGGGTCTTCGTGACCGTGGATCCTCCCGATTACAAGGAAGTCGTTCGCTTCATAGCGAGGGACCTCGGCTTGGTACACGTCCAGACGATCACGGGAGTCGATTATCCCGATGAAAAGCGCATGGAAATCATGGTCCACATGGGAAGGAGGATTACGGTGACGGTGAGGACGAGCATCCCCCGCGAAAAGCCGGAAATCGACACCATAACCGATGTGGTGCCCGGATCTTCCGTCCACGAGAGGGAGGTCCACGATTTGCTGGGCGTGGTGTTCAAGGGTAATCCCAACCTGACGAGGATTCTCCTGCCGGAAGACTGGCCGGAAGGAATTTACCCCTTGAGGAAGGATGTCCCCCTCGAGGAAATAAGGGCGAAGCCTTTGAGGGGAGAACGTGAAGCGTAGCTCCTACGAGCTCTTCTTCGACGTTCCCATAGGGCCCCAGCACCCAGCTCTTAAGGAGCCCATTTTCTTGAAGCTCGTCGTCGAAGGAGAACAAGTGGTCAAAGCCGACGTGGACGTTTCTTACACCCACCGGGGCATCGAGAAGGCCCTAGAGTACGGGAACTACATCCAGAACATATACCTCATCGAACGCATATGCGGGATTTGCAACGTGGCGCACACGTTGTGCAACGTCGTTACCGTGGAACAGCTCTACGACAAGGAAATCCCGCCCAGAGCGCAGTACATTCGCGTCATAGTGGAAGAGCTGGCGAGGATTCACAGCCACCTGCTGTGGCTGGGGGTCGCCGCCCACGAAATAGGCTTCGACACGTGGTTCATGTACATCTGGAGGGATCGCGAAGTCGTCATGGACCTCATAGAGGCCATCACGGGGAACCGCGTCACGACAGCCATCAACACGATAGGGGGCGTGAGGAGGGACATAAAGCCCGAGCTCTACGACAGGATCCGGAAGGGAATGGACTTCCTCGAGGAGAGAACCAAGTTCTACAAGAAAGTGGCGATGGAAGACCCCACTGTCAACGCCCGATGCGCGGGGGTGGGCATACTCACGCCTAAGGAAGCGGTGGAGCTGTGCGCCGTAGGACCGACTTTGAGGGGATCTGGTGTGAAGCACGACGTGAGGGCGGACGACCCTTACGCCGCCCACGCGGAGGTGCCTTTTGAGGTCGTTACTTACGATACGAATGATGTTCTAGCAAGGATTCTCGTCCGCATAGATGAGGTTTTGGAATCGATCAACATGGTGCGCTATTGCTTGGACCACATGCCCGAAGGCCCGTATAGGATCAAGTTGCCCCTCGCGCCGCCCAAGGGGGAGGCCATAGGGAGGGTGGAAGCCCCGAGGGGAGAGCTAATCCACTACGTGAAGTCTAACGGGACGGAGAAGCCGGAGCGTTACAAAGTTAGGACGCCCACCTTCTCCAACATACCAGCCCTTTGCGCCATGCTGACATCGAAGGGCGATTATATTGTGAATATCGCGGACGTTCCCATAGTCTTCGCGTCCATCGACCCCTGCCTCAGTTGCACGGCGAGAGTGGAGGTCGTCGACGCGGAGAAAGGCAAGCGGAAAGTGCTCAGCATGGAACAATTGAGGCGCAAGGGGAGAGCGTGGTGAGTGGTTTATTGCAATTAGCGGAGATATTCGTCTTCCCGGGCTTCTTGTTCATCTTCTTCATAGCCCTCGTTTGGGAGTGGCTCGACCGCAAGCTCTATGCGAAGTTGCAGAACAGAGTTGGGCCTTACTACACGGGCCCGTGGGGCTTCCTGCAACCCTTAGCGGACTTCATCAAGCTGTTGTCCAAAGAGGACATAGTCCCGAAAGACGCGGACAAGGCGTTCTTCGTCGCCACGCCAATCCTCCTGCTCGCGACCATCTTGACGGGGGTTTGTCTATTGCCCATCGCGTCGACGAGGGGCATCATATCATTTGACGGGGATGTCATCCTCGCCATAGCCGTTCTCACCGTCACGTGCATACTCGTGTTCTACGCGGGGGAGTCGGGCCTCTGCAGGTTCACTCTGGTGGGGGCGAGCAGGGCTCTCCTCCAGCTCGTCGGTTACGAGATACCCCTCATGCTGGTGATCGCCTCCGTCGCCGTCCTCTCAGGATCGCTGAGCCTATCGGGAATCGTCGCCTTCCAGGCCAAGTACGGGTGGCTCGTCGGACCCTGCCTCGTGGGCGTCATCGTGTTCATCATAGCGGGGGAAGCGGAGATGGAAAGGATACCGTTCGACATACCAGAAGCCGAAACCGAGATCGTAGCGGGGTGGCTCACCGAGTTCTCCGGCAGGAAGCTCGCCTTCATAAGGTTGGCTAGGGACATCGAGCTCTTCTACCTCTCGGGACTGGCGGCGACCCTCTTCCTAGGCGGTCCCCTAGGGCCGGTAATTCCCGGCTTGGAGCCCGTCCTATACACGGTTTACTTCATCGTGAAGTCATTCGTCTTCCTTTTCGCTTTTAGCACGTTGAGGGCTCTCTTGGCGAGGTTCAGGATCGACCAAATGGTTGAGTTCGCTTGGAAGTGGCTCATCCCGCTCGCCCTCATACAGTTCCTCATCGCGAGGTGGTGGGTGATATAATGGCGGTCCCGCCCATGCTGAAGGAGATCTGGAGGCACCTGTTCAAGAAAAGGGCGACCATCATGTATCCCTTCAAGGAGAGAGAGAAGATTCACGTTCCGGAAGGTTTGAGAGGCAAGATAGAGTACAACAGGGACTTGTGCATCGGGTGCGGGCTTTGCGTGAAATTCTGTCCGACGGGAGCCGCGGAACTCACCACCGATGAGCGCGGCAGGAGGGTCATATTCCACATGGATCGATGTTGCTTCTGCGCCCAATGCGAGGAAGTCTGTCCGAAGAAGGCGATAAAACTCACGCCTCACTTCGAAATGGCCGCTTTCAAGAGGGAGGACTTGGTGGTAAAATGATCGACTGGATAGTGCACTTCGCCGTAATCGTGGGGTTCCTCATAGCGGCTACGGTGGCGGTCGAATCTAGGGACATCCTGAGATCCATCGCCGCGTTCATCGTAATGAGCATCATCCTTGCCATAGGGTTCTTCTTGCTGGGGGCGCCTTACGTGGCGGTTTTCCAGCTCGCTATCTACGCGGGGGCCATAGCAGTCCTCCTCCTAGCCGCCGTCCACACGCTCAAGGGTGGGGAGCATGAGGGGTGAAAGGGTAGCTGGGCTCGTATTAGCGCTCGCTTTAGCCCTTTGGGTATCCTTGTTGCTCGTTAGGTACACGTGGACGATCGTCGGCTCGAAGTTCGCCTATTCGATGAGCTTGCAGGAAACTCCCTCCTTCATTTGGACGTACAGGTGGGCGGACTTGTTCGCGCAAGCTTTCTTGCTCCTAGCGAGCGTTTTGGCGGTGGCAGCTTTGTTGAGGGAAAAAGAAGGTCCCGGCGTTGAAGAAGAAGCCGTGGAGGAGGGAACATGAACTTGTTCGACCTTTACTCGGCGTACGTCACGGGCGCCATCTTCCTAGCGGCGGTCGCGTTCTACGGCTTAGTTTCAAAGAGGAACATACTGAAAATGGTCATATGCCTAGAGATGCTCACGTGCGCCGTCAATTTGCTCATTCTGTGCGTGGGGCTCACGCCTTATGGAGTTGATGCCTTCGCCCAATCGATGGTCGTCATCTGCATGGCCATCGCGGCTTGCATCGGAGCTGTTGCCCTCGCCCTCGTCATCGACGTGTACCGCATCTACCGCACGTTGGACACGAGGAAGCTCAGGAGGTTGAGGTGGTAGCATGGAGGTCGGTGTGGAGCTCATACTGCGGCCGATCCTCGTGCTGTTAGGAGGTTCCGCCCTCTGCCCCATAGCTGGCTTGGCCGAGAAAAAGCGCATAAAAGAGGGAATAGCCATAGCGGCTTTCTTGGGCGCCCTTTACTTCACGTACAGACTTTATCGCCTAGTGAAGGAAGCGGGCTCCTTGACCGCACACTTACCGCTCTTCGAGCCCCCCTTCGGCGTTTCGTTCTACGTCGACCTCTTGAGCGTGTACATGGCGTTCATCTTCTGCGGGCTGGGGCTCCTCGCCACCGTTTTCTCATATCGTTACATGGAAGTGGACACGGGCCTCGATAAGTACTACGCGTTGCTCCTAGGGCTCGTTGCGGGAATGGTGGGGGTCGCTTTCGCCGGCGACCTCTTCAATCTCTACGTGTTCTGGGAACTCATGTGCGTCTGTTCCTATACGATTGTCTCCTTCCGCAAATACCGGTGGGAGGCCGTGGAAGCGGGCTTCAAGTACCTCGTCATGAGCACCGTTGGATCCCTCGTCGCCCTTTCAGGAATCGCCCTCATCTACGGGTACGCGGGAACCCTTTCCCTAACGAAGCTCCCCGAAGCAATACAGAAGGCGCAAGTACTCGTTGGGACGAGCCCGAGAGCTTTGGCGGCTTTTTACTTGCCCGTCCTCATGGTGATATGCGGGTTCGGCGTGACGGCGGCCTTCGTCCCCTTCCACACCTGGTTGCCCGACGCCCACCCAGCCGCCCCAGCTCCCATGAGTGCCATGTTGTCGGGAGTGGTCATCAAGACGGGCATCTACGCCATCGCACGCATTCTGTTCTTCGTCTTCGCCATTCCGCTCGGGCCCAGGATCCCCATGGTGGATTACGGCGCCGTATTGCTCCTGCTGGGCGTGATTACCGTAACAGTCGCCAACTTCGTCATCCTGAGGCAGAGGGACTTGAAGCGTTTC
>CAYNNH010000058.1:0-7340 GCA_964398605.1 uncultured Nitrososphaerota archaeon
ACCGCACGCTCATGGCGTGGGTGTGCCCGCTCACGAGCACGTCGACCCCCATAATGGAGGCCTTCGCCAAGAGTTGCTTCATGTCCCCCCTAGGCCAGATGCCATCGCCGTGAATGAGCCCAACAGCCAGTCCTTCCAAGTAGAATTTCACGCTACCGGGCAAGTCCAGAAAGTCCATGTTCCCTTTGACGGCATAAAACTTGGAACCCAAGCCCGCTAGGTAATCCCTTGTTTCTTCGTTGACGAAATCGCCCGTCGAAAGAACGTAGTCGAACTTTCGGCTTTCGATTAACTCAATTATCGGATATGGAATCTTCCGTGCTCTCGTTGGAATATGCGTGTCGCCTATAATGAGAACGCGTAGAACCATCAGATATTTTCTTCTGGAGTTTTTAACAAATGTGCGTGAGAACAACGTCGAATTCTGGGCATCGCTTTTGAACAGTATAGACGAGAAAATCCGGGTTAGGGCCTCTGCTTACTTGTCGAATGTCCAGAGGATTTCGGACAACGCTTGGGTCGTGCAGTCGGTGAAGACGCCAAAGGAGTACTTAGTCAAGCTCGAGGGCGGCAGGCTAACCTGCACGTGTCCCTTTTTCTCCAAGGAGGGCACGTGCAAGCATGTTGCGGCCGTAGCTGCTTATGAGCTAATCAAGAGGGATTTCCCACGTTTGAAAAAGAAAATCGCTAGAGTTCTCGGGAAAACACGTTCTTAGCCGCCTCCAAGCCAGCCCCCACTTCCAAAGGATATCCCAAGTCTCTGAGAGCGTTTTCCAAAGCCGCGACGGTGAGGAGGACTTCCCGCTGGGAAACGATGCCCATGTTGCCTATACGGAATATCTTTCCGGCAAGCTTGTCGAACCCGCCAGCAATGAGTATCCCGTACTTCTCCTTCATGATTCGCCTCAATTTCGCGTCTTCCACGCCTTCGGGAATTTCGACAGCGATCACCGTATTCGACTCCCATCCCGCCTCGGGATATATCTTCAAGCCCATCGCCTTCATCGCTTCGTAGAAGGCCCTAGCGCATGTTCTGTGCCTCTTTATCCGATTTTCAAGCCCTTCTTCCCTAATAATCTTCAGCGCTTCGTTGAGCGCCCAGAAGAGGGAGAGGGCGGGCGTGTACGGGGTTTCCTTCTTCTTTTCCGAGAACTCCCTATATCTGACGAGGTCGAAGTAGAACGGCCTATACGGGTTCGCTTCTATGACTTCCCACGCCCGCTCGCTTACCGAGAGGACCGCCAGCCCAGGCGGGCAAGCTATACACTTCTGAGACCCTCCTACGCATATGTCGATGCCCCATTCGTCGACGGGTAGCTCGTCTCCGCCGAGTATGGAAATGGCATCGCAAACGACCAAAGCCCCGTGTTCCCTCGCCACGCGGGCTATTTCCCTCATGTGCCTATTCGTAACCCCCGTCGAAGTTTCGTTGTAGACTATGATGACCGCCTTCGCCTCCCTTTCCTCCAGTACTCGCTTCACCTCTTCTACCGTGACACCTCTCCTCCAAGGGGCCTCTACGCGAATGGCCTTTCCGCCGCGCCTTTCCACGGCCATGGCGACCCTTTCAGCGAACACGCCGCTCACGCCCACGAGCACTTCGTCTCCAGGTTTCACGATGTTCGAAATGGCGCATTCGATCCCGCCCGTGCCCGAACAAGTTAAGGCGAATACGTCTCCCTTTGTTTGGAACAAGTACTGGAGTCCTTCTTTGATCTCATCGTGTAACTCGTGGAACTCGCTGCCGCGATGTCCTATCATGGCCGTTGATAGCGCCCTCATTACGCGATCAGGGACGTTCGTGGGTCCTGGTAGCATGATCAACACTTGCGCCTTACTTGACATGGCTACATTCTTCGCCCGCCGAATGATATGTTTTCTGATGAAACCCCCGAGCAAGGTCATCACCCTCATGACCGATTTTGGAACGGGAGACCCGTTCGTAGCCGAGATGAAAGGAACGATCCTCAAGATTTGCCCGGACGCGAGGATAGTCGACTTGACTCACGACATACCTCCTTTCGACGTTAGGAAAGCGGCTTTTCTGCTGGCGAGGTCTTTTGACAAATTCCCCGAAGGCACGGTCCACGTGGTTGTCGTGGATCCGGGAGTGGGGACGCCTAGGAAGCCCGTACTGATCGTCACGAGGCGCTATTACTTCGTGGGCCCCGACAACGGGGTTTTGTCCCTTGCCGCATCCAAGGATGGCATCGAGGAAGTGAGGGAGATAGCGAGCAAGGATTTCATGTTGCCCGTCGTTTCATCGACTTTCCACGGGAGGGACATCTTCGCCCCAACTGCCGCCCGACTAGCATGCGGATTCCCCCCTAGCGAGGCCGGACCCCTGCTGGATTCCCTTTCGCGAATCGAATTCCCCGCCCCCAAGCGGGAAGGGGAATCGGTGGTAGGCGAGGTAATTTACGTCGATCGTTTCGGAAACTTAGTCACAAACGTGCCGCCAAACGCCTTGGATTTCAAAGAAGGAGCTAAGTACCTCGTCGAAGTCGGAGGGAGGACTTTGGAGGTCCCTTTCCTAAAAAGCTACGGATTCGCTGAAGAAGGAGAGCTCCTGCTCACGATAGGGTCTTTCGACCTAATCGAATTGGCGGCCAACCTGCGGAACGCCTCCCGAATGCTCGGGATTCGTGAGGGCGCCGAAATCAAGATCACGCCGAAATCTCCCTGAGCCTTTCGATCCCCCGAATTCGTTTCACGAACTTCGCAACGGCTGGCGGTACTAGCTTTTCCCAATCCCCGCCTTCAATCATCAACTTCCTTATTCTCGTGCCGGAAAACTCCTCTTTCTTCACGAGGGGGACCTCGACGACCTCGTATCCCTCTTCCTCGAACAGTCTCTTCGTGAGGGGATCGTTCGTGAACACCACGTCGAAGGAGGGAGCGTAGGCTTTTACGAGGGAGACCCACGTGGCGTGGACGCCATCCGTATCGGGGACGGGTACTATGACCCACGCGGTCGGATCTACGTCCGCCTCGAGTAGAGCGCTCCTTATCATCTCTATCCTCTCCCCAGCCGTGAAGGGGTTCCTAGGGCTGTGGCTGTACTGGGCGCTCCCGACGACGATGACTACTTCTTCCACCTGCGACAAAATCCACTTGATAGCTTCTAAATGTCCGTTATGGAAGGGCTGGAAACGCCCCACGAAAAGCCCCCGCTTCTTCTTGCGTTCCTCTTTTTGTAATTGCTCGCTTTTGGCTATTCTCTTCTCCAACTCGAGAACCATCACCGATTTTCGCCTTTTCCTTAAAGCATTTGCTTAATTAACTCGGATTTTGAAATAAACGTGATCGAGGTTGATGGTTCTATAGGCGAAGGTGGAGGTCAGGTTCTTCGAACTTCCATTGCCCTATCGGCCCTCCTAGGCGAGCCCGTAAAGATCTTCAACATAAGGGCGAAGCGTTCTCCTCCTGGGCTCAAAGCCCAGCACATAACGGGGGTCAAAGCTGTCGCGTCATTGGTCGGAGCGGAGGTGGAAGGGCTGGAACTCGGCTCTCAAGTCCTTACTTTCGTCCCCAAAGAACGAAGGGGCGGCTCCTTTTCGTTCGATGTTGGGACGGCTGGGAGTATATCCCTCGTCCTCCAAGCCCTCTTACCGGCTGCCGCTTTCGCTCCTTCTCCCGTCGAACTAACGGTGAGGGGAGGCACGGACGTCAAGTGGGCGCCCCCCATCGACTACATGAAGCACGTGTTTGCTCCCATCATGGCTAAAATGGGGTATTCCGTGTCCATCGAAGTCGTCCGGAGGGGACATTACCCGAGGGGAGGGGGGATAGTCAAAGTGCGAGCCAATCCGGTTTCAACTCTCTCGCCCTTAAGGCTGGAGAAGAGGGGGGCCATTACCCGCATTAGGGGCATAAGCCACTGCGTCCGGCTTCCTTCTCACGTCGCGAAAAGACAAGCGTACGCCGCCTATCGTTTGCTCAAGGAAGAAGGGTTTGGAGGGGATCTGCACATAGATGTGGAGTCCTACCCTCCGAATAAGGACCCGCACCTAGGGCCGGGTAGCGGCATAGTCCTTTGGGCCGAAACGGATAGGGGGTGCGTGCTCGGGGCCGACGCTCTCGGAGAGCGGGGAAAGCCGGCCGAACAAGTGGGAGAAGAAGCGGCGGGCAAGTTGCTGAAGGAATTGCGGGGAAAGGCCACCGTTGACATACACATGGCCGACATGCTCATCCCCTACATGGCCATAGCGGACGGGGAATCTGTCATTAGGACGAGGGAGCTCACCTTGCACGCCTTCACGAACATCAAGATAACGGAGATGATCACGGGCGTTAAGTTCGAAGTTCAGGGAACGTTGGGCGCTCCCGCCATCATTAGAGTAAAGGGGATCTCATTTACTGGCTGATCCCCCAACCAAAGAAAGGGCTTTTTTCAGGACTTCGTCGACGCCTTTTCCCGTTTTCGCCGACATGAGCAAGGCCTTTGGCTCCCTTCGGAGGGCTTCCTGCAGTTTCTGCGGCTGGCATATGTCCACTTTGTTGCACACGACGAGCATGGGCGTTCCCTTGAAGAGCTCCCTTATCTCGTCCAAGAGCCTGAACTGCCTTTCCATGGGATAGCCACACGTTTCCGAGGGATCGAGGAGGAAAACGATAACATCTGCCGCGTGTTTGAGGGCCGCTATCGCCTGCAACTCCACTTTATTCCGCTCGCTTAGGGGCCTATCGAGAAGTCCCGGGGTGTCCATGACTTGGCAAATGACCCTCCTGCCCTCCTTCACATGCCCCAAAATGATCGATTGGGTGGTGAATGGGTAGCTCGCTATCTTGGGGCTCGCCGTTGAAACCTTCTTCACGAACGTGGACTTGCCGACGTTGGTGTACCCGGAAACGACGATGGTCGGGTACTCGAGGCTTAGCGAAGGCAGTTTGGAGAGCTTAGCCGCCGCTTCCTTCAACAGCGATAGCTCCCCTTCTATCTGCTCCAGTATGGAGGCCACCCTGCCGTAGTATGCCCTACGGTGGTTGGCCGCCTCCTGGGGAGTTTTCGACTTCTTCACCCGATTCCTGTGCTCCCTCGCTATCTTCTTGAGGATGTCCCTCGCCCACTTCACGGCGCCTAAGCTATGCTTTATCTGATCCACCCCGAAAAGCACGTCAGCCAATTCCCGGTAAAAGGGGTGTATTTTGTCTAAGCGAGGGAACTTCTTGAGCAGTTCGCCCAATCTGTGGCACAAGATGCTGTTTATGGTGTTTATGCGGGCTTGCTCTCTGATCTTCGCCTTGCGGAGTTTGTCCGCTTTTGGAGGGAAAGTTACCTCGATTTTGGAAGCCCTCCTGAAAGCTAGGTCGATCAGCTCTTGGCTCGACGGTACGTACCCCACCGACGCGAAGGGCTGGACGGATCCCATGCGTCCACAGTTATTATTTGGAGCGCGAATATTGAGGGATGTCCGTAGGCGGGGCCACGACCATAGGCTTGGTTTACAAGGACGGAGTCATATTGGCTTCGGAGAAGCGCATGGCTTGGGGAACCTTCATCTTAAGCCAATCCGCGAAAAAAGTCTTCAAGATAAGCGATAACGTGGCGGCGGCTTGCGCGGGTTTGGTTTCCGATATGCAAGCTGTTGTTCGTTTGCTCTCGGCCTACTCGAACCTATTTAGGCTTGACCGGCATCGGAGGATAAAAGTGAGGGCGGCCGCAAAGCTCCTCTCGACCTTCCTCTTCCAGCGTAGGCTCCTCCCCTACTTGACGCAGACCATCGTGGGGGGCGTGGACGAAGACGGCCCCGCTCTTTACAGCCTCGACGCGCTGGGCTCCGTCATACCCGACAAGTACGCGTGCGTGGGGACGGGCGCCGAAATCGCGATGGGAGTTTTGGAAGCGGAATATCGGCCCGACATGTCGTTGGAGGAGGCGAAGGAGCTCGTCATAAGGGCGATGAAAACGGCCATGGCGAGGGACGCGGCGAGCGGAGGGGGCATCGACCTCGTGATCATCACGAAGGATGGCATTAAGGAAGAGTCGATCCAGATTAAATAACCAGTTTCACGCGCTGACGTACTCTCCCTTGAAATACTTCTTCGATAGCAAGAAAACGCGGCTTGGCCTGAACTCCCCGACGATGGGGTAGCCCGTATGCTCGGATAGCTCCTCCGCCCACTTCCTCATGTCGCCGTGGGAAGGCATGCACTCGACTCTAAGGCGCTTCCTCGAGTAGCCTAAGTGCATGTACGCCTTCGGCTCGATGAAGTCAAACTCCCCCATTTCGGCGAGCTTGGCGTATAGGTCGGGCCTCTTCATGTTCCAACCTTTCACGGAAGTAATCCGCATGACCTTCCTACACTTGAAGCTCGGGAGGAGTTGCAGGGTTTCGAGCAGTCCTTCCCAAGCTTTCGGCACCAAGGGCCTCATGAGCTCCTTGAAGGTTTTCTCGTCGGGGGCACACACGGATACGTACAGCTGGTCGGGTTCCGTGTCGAGCCTCTCGAGGGCTTTGGGCAGGGTTCCGTTCGTGACGAGGAAAGCGGTCATGCCCCGCTTCTTGAAGCCCTCTATGAGCTCCCCAAGCCTCGGGTAGAGCGTGGGCTCCCCGTCTAAGCTTATGGCCGCTAAGTTCGGGTTGAGGGCTTCCTCGTACTTCTTGGGATCGACCGTGGGGTGTCCCTTGTAGCCGCTGAGTATCCGCCTCTGCTCCTCGATGCACCCTTCGATGATGGTCTCGGGATCGTCCCACTCCTTAGGGCCGAGTTGGTTCCACTGAACGCCGATGTCCTCGGGTTGTACCCTCCAGCAAAAGCGGCACCTCAGGTTGCAGTACACTACGGTCGGGGTCATTTGCAGGCAACGGTGACTGGCGATGCCGTAAAACCTCGAGTACCAGAGTTGCTTGTAACAAAACCTCCCTTCGGTAAGACTCTTGTAAAGCCAGTGACAACGCTTTACGGCGGAGTGCCTCCCCACGAGGTGGTATTTGTGCTTTTTCAGCACGGTTACTATCTCAGGAGGTAACTCTGACATTCAATGAAAAATAGCAAGCCTATATCAACCGTTTTGGAAGCTTATCGAATGCCTTTAAACCTTTCCTCCATCAAGAGATCGCTTCAGGAAGAAGGCTTCGAGCGTACTTGGGAGAAATCGGCTTCTTTCTTGCCCAAGGGGAGAGCGAAAGCTCTTTTCGGGGGCGAAGGAAAAGCTCCCAATATGTGAGCTCCTCGAGAACTTCCGGCAAGCCTTCCTGAAGAGGGGATTCACCGAAGTGTTCAATCCTATTATTGTCGAGGAGTCCCACGTTTACCGCCAATACGGTCCCGAAGCGCCTGTAATTCTTGACCGATGCTACTACCTCGCCACTCTCCCGAGACCCGACATAGGGATC
>CAYNNH010000059.1:0-7318 GCA_964398605.1 uncultured Nitrososphaerota archaeon
TCGAAGGAAGAAACGAGCACGTATTTCTTCGTCCAGATGAGCACGTCCTCCGTGAACGCCCTGTACTTGCCAGTCTTCAGAACGTTCTCGACTATGTTAGCGAGGACTTTCCTGTCCAGCTTCTTGTAATCCTTCGCCCTCCTCTCGACGAGCCTGCGGGCGGCGTGCTTCGTGACCACCGCTTTCAGAATTCCCTGCTCAGCCATTCTCTCCAAGAAGACCCGGCAATCCACGTAGTCGCTACACTCCTCGCTCAACGCTTTCCCTCAGGGCGTCTTTCCACTTGGGATCCCTAGAGAGCTTCGCCACGGCAACCCTAGGGGGGAGATCTCCGTACTTGCTCGAGAGCTCCTCCGCGTGCTCGACGGGTATTTCGCCAGCTTCGGCCAAAATCCTCAAGAGATCGGCGAACGGCAAGTCCTCCCCTTCCTCCTCCATGGCTTCGAGGACCTTGCGGAGCGTCTCCGATTTGTCCACAATTAATTAAGGCAGGCCCCTAAAGTGGTGTGGAATCTCGTAGGAGAATCGGGGAAGAGCGTAGCTTATGCCGATTGGACATCAAGGCTGTTTTGCCCGCTCCCGTGAAGCTCGTCACGTATTCCGGGTTCGTCGCGAGGGGCATTTTCTACGATTTAGCGCGGAGGGCTTCTCCATCGCTCGCCAAAGAGCTCCACGAAGGGAAGAAGATAGCGCCCTTCAGCGCCCGCCCCATATCCCACGAGGGCGAGAAAGGAGTTCGTTACTTGAAGAGGTCGTTGCCCTCGGGACCCTTTACGCTCACCATTTGCCTCTTAGACCAAGGCCTCTGGGAAGCTCTTTTCAAGGTGATAACCTCCTGCGAGAGCCTAAAAATCGTCGAGCACGAATGCCCCGTTTCCTCTATCAACGTGCAGGTGATTTCGTACAGGAAGATAGCCGAGGAAGCGAAGCCCGTGAAGAAGTTCCAAGTGCGATTCAGGACGCCCACATACTTCCGCTGGCTCCCCCCGCCCAGCGCGAGGAAGCAACCCCCTTCCTACCGCTTCATGCCCTTGCCCATCCCGATGAGCATGTTCAGCAACCTCTGCCGCCTCTGGAACGCCTTTTCGGACGTGGAAATTCCCTGTGAGGATTTTTTGGAGTGGGTTGAAGGAGGGGGGATCGCTGTCTCGGGCGTTCAAATACGCACCGAGAGGGTCTACGAGCACCCAACGACCGAGAAGTGGGCCGTGGGCTTCGTGGGAACGGCGTTCTACAGCCTCCCTGACGACACGTTCGACCCGAAGCACGCCCGCTTAGTGGACGCCCTTATGCGGTTCGCAGAGTACGGCAACGTGGGCGGGAATAGGACAGCGGGCTTCGGAGTGGTGGAGTACTCGCCCGCCGAGTATTCGCTTTAGCTCGATTTTGCTGGTATTCCTCAGCTAGAGGTCTTCTACGCGGAGTCCAACCCTATACGGCGCATGAGGACTAGCCACAAGTTTCAGGCCCTATGATATAGCCTAAGGCGAATAAGACATGGCAGACACTTAATAATCTCCCTGAGGTTCCTGCGGTTAAGCTACGTAGTGGGAGATATACTATAGAGAGGAGATTTTTGGGGAATTCTTTCCAGAAATCTCCTCTCTCCCTGAGAAAAATTCGGTACGCGACTCCCATTCCGTACGCGTACTTAATCATGCTACTCACCCTCGACCTTCCGAATAGGCCAGTTTTGTGGTAAATAACTGCCTTGGGCGCCGACTTTATCTCGAAGCCAGCTTTGCTAGCTTTCACCATCCACACACTATCTTCTCCAAAAACAGTGCGATATTTTGTCTTCCTCCCTAGGTTTATGCTCAGCAATCCAACTTTTTCGAAAATCTCCCTCTTTATGGAGAGCCCGAGCCCTATGGGAAATACGGTTTTGTTGTCCCCAAGGGTATCGACAGGTCCCATGAAATAGCCCACGTCTTTGTTAAACCAGTCAAACTTGTGCTGAAAAAGCCCTATTACCCTGCTCGCGACGAGCGGCTCTCCTTTCCGATGGACCTTCCATAATTCCTCCAACCACTTAGAATCGGCTAAGGCATCGTCGTTGAAGAAGACCACGTATTCTCCCCTCGACAGGAGGATCCCGAGGGAGAAAGAAAAGCCCGCTCCCTTCCCCGAAAAGGGAGATCGGAAATAGCGTATTTTCAAGCCAGACTTTCGCCTGTAATCCTCGATCACTTCCTCGATCTTTACGCTTCCGTCATCCACGATGATGACTTCGAAATCCTTGAACGTTTGATTTTCCAGACTTGCTAGCGCTTCCACAATATCTTTGGGCTTGTTGTACGTCGGAATAACGACCGAGAAGGTGGGTTTTTCGCTCAACTCACCCAATCGGGAACCCGAATTTCCGAAAATTCCACTTTTCTTCTCGACTGGTACAGCCCCATTTTCTTCATAGGCCCGAAGGGCTCAGTCAAATATTTCACTAAATCCCTAAGACCGACCGGAACGTAAGGCATAGCGTACAAATCGAACCTTTCCATTCGCTTGGCAATACGTATGCCATCTTCTAATGCTTTCTTCATGTAAGGATGACCTGATCTTACTCGTTTCTGCAATAAAATCGCCTTTCTCCACCTAGAATTCGTCGTACATACGCTTATCACGTGCGCTCTTTCCCTTATGTACGCAAGCCATGAAGGCTCCATTCTCTTGAACGTTTGTACTTTGTAGTGGAAGCTTGCCTCGGTGGGAATTCCCACGACTTTGTAACCGTGCTTCCAGAACTTCATTCCTAGGTAAATGTCGTCGAAGTAGGCAAAAACCTCATCTACGAAAAGCTTTGAATTCATCCCTATTTTCCTGAGAACTTTTCTCTTCAGAACGCTGTAGCAACCATCTGCGTAGGAAATCGGCAACTCCCTTTTGGGGTTTTGTTTTAAATCTCTTGTACAGAGAACCTCGTCTATGTAGAGTGCCGTCCACGTCTCACATCCATCGGTTATGGTTCCTTGAGCGGAAGCCGCTTTTTCGTCGCTTTCTAGATACTCAATAATTTCTTTTAGGCTGTTTGACGAAATCAAAGCATCGTTGTTGAGCAATACAATGTATTCGCTATCGGGATCGGCCAATTTATATGCCAGATTATTGCCTCCTGTGAACCCTAAGTTACGGGAAGCCCTCCATAACTTCACTTTTACCCTCATTTTTGTACAAACTCTCTTAAGAAGATCGAAACTACGATCTGTAGAGCAGTTATCGACTAGGATTAATTCAAAGTCCGGATAATCGAGGGAATTCACGCTCTCTAGGGACTCTCTAACTATCTCGAAAAAGGGTTCACTGTTGTAATTAAGCATTAAAATGGAAACCTTAGGCCACATTTTTCATCTTCCTCAAAATATACAAGAGAAGGAAGAAATCGTCCGTCATTATACATTTTAGCCCTAGAAGCGCCGCGCCTGCTAGCGCTACGCATGCCAGCACCTTCAGAGCGTGCACGACGAGCTTTTTGTTCTCTTCGTGGAGCGAGTGGACCTTGTTCACATATAACAGAGCTCCGACCGCTATAACTACTGCACAAGCCCTAGGCAATGGCAACGCCCGGAATTCCTAATTGGAGGCGAACGGAAGACTGATGGCCAACACAGCTGCCCAATATCGAAGGCTTAAAGACGCTAGGCCAATTTCCTAGATGTTTATCGTGGTTCTGATCACGTGCCCCATAAGGAATGCCGAAGAGATCGCCAAGAAGTTACTGGAGGAACGACTCGTCGCGTGCGTGAACATCGCCCGAGTGAAGAGCTTTTTCTGGTGGAAGGGGAAAGTGGACGAAGCGGAAGAATCCCTTCTCATCGCGAAAACGCGTTCTGCTTTGCTGGAGAAGCTGATGGCGAAAGTGAGGGAAATACACCCATACGAAGTCCCCGAGATGATCGCCCTTCCCGTCTGCGGAGGACTCGAGGAGTACCTCAAGTGGGTCGAGGAGGAAACGTCGAGGGCTTAGCAGGTTCAAAAACTTTAAGGCCTTTTTCCGTGATGTCCCTCCGCTGTCCTAGGTGCGGGACTACGGGAGACCTAGCCGAGTTCGTCGTCGCGGAGTCCTTCTCGGAAGACAAGTCGGAGGCGACCTTGCGCTTCAGGTGTAAGGCGTGCGGGACGGAGTTCAACGTTATCTACAAGGCGGAGCCGGAGTCCGCTTGGGTGGTCGCTTCTCCTTACCGCGAGGAGCTGAGAAGGCAGATGCGTAGGGGTTCGATCTGAGCGCTTTGAAATCCTAGGGCCAAACAACGATTCAAGGTCGAGACTAAAAAGGAGTATAAAGAATCCCATTCGGTAACTTGCAACACCTCTGTTAACCACGCAGAAAAGTCCCCGCATCAAGTTCTAAGTGGAGGAACTTTACGCTCCCTTCGGCGGGGAGAAGCGCTTTAAGGAACGCTTCAAGCAGATAAAAGCGGAAGCGGAGTTGATCTCGAAACTGGGGTTGGACCCCCTCGAACTCGCCGACAAGTACTTCGACGAGGTGCTGGAAGAAGTCCTCAAAGCCTTCGGGGGAGACGTCGAGAAGCTCCGCTCTTGCTTGCTGAAGGTGAGAAAGTGGGCTCGCTCTCGGGGTTCGTGACATCCGTCGTTAGGGCTTTGGAGTCGAGCGGCGTCGAGTACGTCATTGTGGGAGGAATCGCGGCAATGCGGTACGGTAGGGCGAGGCTTACGTACGACGTGGATGTGATCGTGTTGCTCGGGGAAGGGGATTTGGAGAGGTTGCTGAGTTCCCTGAAGGCGAAGGGTTTCCTAGTGGAAAGGCGAGAGCTGGAGAGGGCATTTAGGGAGGGAACACACGTTACCATTTTCCACGGGGACTACCCCCTCCTGCATATGGATTTGAGGGAAGCGAAGACCGAGCTTGATGTCGAAGTGCTGAATGGGAGGAGGAGGGAGCACCTTTATTGTTGCGAAGCGTGGCTCGAATCCCCCGAGGACTTGGTAGTGGCGAAGCTCGTTTACGGTTCTCAAGCAGACTTAGAGGACGCGGGGGCGGTTCTCCTGTCGAAATTTGCGGAAATGGATGTCGAGAAGTTGAGGAAGAAAGCGGAGAAGTTCGGAGTAAGGGAGAAGCTGGAAGCTCTTTGCGAAAAACTGGACATCATATTGGGGCATTAACAACGTTAGGTTTAAGTTCTGGGGCAGAACCTAGGTTCTGGGGCAGAACATGTTCTTCGACGAAAGACCCAAGGAGAGAAGGGAGGATCTCTTCGACCGAGAGGAGGAAGTCGAGGCGATAAAAGGGGGCATAGGACGTCCTATGATCGTCTTGACGGGGATAAGGAGGATAGGGAAGACATCTGTCCTCAAGGTCGCCCTGAACGAAATCGACCGCCCGGTCGTCCTCATCGACGCCCGCTCCCTTGGGGAAGAATATAGCAGGAGAGTCCTGTACGCCTGCGTAGCGGAAGGGCTCAAATCCTCCTTGGACGCGCTTAAGGAAGTCCTTTCTCGCGTGAGGGGCGTGAGGATCGCGGGAATGGAGATCGAGCTTTCTTGGAAGGGGAGGGAGGCCCTTTCCCTCGCCCAGCTGTTCGACGCGTTGGACAAGAAAGGAGCGGTGATCGCGGTGGACGAAGCTCAGCGCTTGAGGGGTCCCCTCTCGACGGAGTTCGTGGAAGCGGTCGCCCACGCGTACGACTACGCGGAGAACCTCACCTTCATCTTCACGGGGTCGGAAGTAGGGCTGTTGTACGACTTCTTGGGGGTGGAGGATCCGGAATCCCCCCTTTACGGGCGGTACTTCTTGGAGGTGAAGCTCGAGAGATTCACGAGGGAGCAGTCCCTCGAGTTCTTGAAGGAGGGCTTCAAGCAAGCGGGGAAGAAACCGCCCCTCCCCCTAGAGGAGGTGGTGGATGCCCTCAACGGCATACCGGGCTGGCTTACCTTCTTCGGTTGCCGTTGCCTCGAAGGGAAATGCGACGTGGGCGAAGTCCTTAGGCTAGCGGTGAAGCTGGCGAAGGCGGAACTGGAAAAGCTCTTGAGAAATCGCTCTAGAAGGTGCCGCCTCGTCTTGAGGGCGATTGCGGAGGGGGCGAGGAACTGGTCTTCGGTGATGAGATACGTAGAAGAGAAGGAGGGAAGAACGGTTTCGAAGAGCGTCCTCTACAACGCCATCAAGGCCCTCGAGGACATGAGCATCATCAGGAATTACCGCTTCCTAGACCCCGTGTACAGGGAAGCGGCGAAGTTGCTGAGGTAACGCAACTGGACGCCATGAGCGAGCCCATTCGACTTTAAAACCCTTGCGTATAACTTGCCGTGAGCGGCGCTTATCCATCCCTCTTGCGCAAGAGGAGCTTGGCCATGCTACGTCTAGCCGAGGAATTGCTGGACAAGGGGGAGTACGACCTCGCGGCGCTCAACGCCGAGTACGCCGTCCAATTGTACGTTAAGCAGTTGCTGTATAGGGTGACGGGAGAGGAGTGGCGAGGTCACGGGTTGCGGATGTTGCTCGGAACTCTCTCAACTGTTTTAAGACAACAGGGCTTCCCCAATGAAGCCGATAAAGTAGCCGATTACGTGAGGTCTAAGCGTAGGCTTTTGGCGGAACTGGAGGAAGCTCACGTGAGGGCCGTGTACGGAGCTTTCGAGTATAGCCGGGAGCAAGCTCAAATGCTCGTTGAAACGGCCAAGAACATTATATCGACGCTCGGAAAGGTGGAGGGGAAGGTGGTGGAATGTGCTCGCTAACCCCCCTGAAGGTCGTTTCGGAGTGGAGGCGCTACGTAAGGATAGTCGCCCAAGCGGCGTCTAGGGTGGTGCCGAACGCTGAGCTATACCTAACGGGAGGGGTTGCCGAAGGCCGACTTACGATCCTAAGCGATGTGGACATATTGGTCGTGTTGCCAGAAAAGCCCGGTTTCGACCAAGCCATCGACATCAGGGTACGCTTGCTCGAAGAAGCCGAGAGGCTCGGACTCCCGCTTTACGCACCTATCGAGATCCACGTAATAGGCGAGGAAGAGCTGAGCCGTTATGCGAAGAAGGGGAAGTTGGTGAAGCTAAGCAAATCCGGTGCTGAGGGCTACCTTAGTGGACGCGCGCCTTAATCCGCCTTCAGGACGCCTAAGGACTATTGTTTTGATCCCGTGTACAGAGCGGCAAAGTTGCGAGGTAGCGCGGCAAGAGCTTAACGGCGTTTCGCCTATTTTAGTGATGGGAGGATCCGAGGAAAGACTTAGGGAATTGCTCAGGACGATCGCGAGGTACTGCCTCGACTACGCTTTGCGCTCGTTGAAGGCTCTGGAAACCTTGGATCCCGCGGGTGATTCGAAGACCTACAGGAACTTGTCGGAGGCGGTGAAGAACTTCCTCG
>CAYNNH010000060.1:0-7222 GCA_964398605.1 uncultured Nitrososphaerota archaeon
CTGGTTTATGTTCGCCTTCAAACGCTCTTCTTGCCTAGCCAAAATTTTTATCCGAGTGTTCAAGAGCTCTCGGCGGTCTTCAAGCTCCTCTAGGATCTTCTGCTTCTCCACGCGAACCATGAGGGCGCCTATGGACTTGTATATAACCACGTCATCTGGGGCGTTCTTTAGGGCCTCGATGGCCCTCTCGGTGCTTATGAGTTCCGCATCAAGTTGGGATTTCTGGGTGAGGACCGTTTCCAGTTCCCTTTGAAGTTGCTGTAGCCTAAGGAAGTCCTCCCTCAGTTTGGGAGGGATGGATTCGGCGCCCATGCACCACACCTCGCAAGTCCTTAACGGCAATTATCCAACGAAGGTAAGAATTTATGGATGCCCTAAGGGCGGTGACGTCGGTCGCCTTAATCAGCACTTGAACGTGCCTTCCTTCCCTACGCACCTCGGCGACCGCCCTTTTCGTAGGGGGCGTTTTAGATTCGGGCAATAGAGCTTTATAGCAAACTTCAGCCGCCTTTCCGTCGGGAAATTCGATTTTCAGACGTATTTCGTAGCGATAGGCTCCCATATTAGGTGCTTCACCTTCACCCTAGGACCTACTTCTTTGTCGTCGTGGAAAAAGGAAAACGAAAGGAAGCTGTCCACCTGTCTGACGAGGAGGCGGGGTTCTTCGGTGGGCGGTTCGACTAAGTCGATCTCGAGGAATTCGGAGAAGGAAGAAGCGAGTTTCTTGGCTTCTTCGCCTCCCTCCCAGCTCACAACGAGGTCTTCGGGATCGAAAGGAGTTTTCCTGTAACCGAAATCTCTCCTAAGCTTTACCCCGCGCACGTAGACTATTGGCGGATGGAGGAACAGGCCTTCTGGAAGGATTTTAAACATTCGGAAGCTCCCCACGTTCCCCTTCCACCTGTAAACTATGATCAGGCGGGAGAAGCCCCGCCTAAGCCCCTGCTCATAGAGATCGCGCATGGAAGACTTGCCCCGGCAAACCCTAACGCCCCCTATCGAAGAGGCAAGTTCGTTGCAGAAAGTCCTCATTGGAGGCGTGGGTCGTCTACAACTCGTTACAAGTATCATTTCTTAGAAGTCCAAGGAGAAAAAGCCCCTCCGGCGAACTTGTACCCGCACTTCCTGCATTCCCAAACTCCCACGCTTACGCGCCTAAGGACGCCCACTTGGCAACGGGGACAGCGATACTTCGCCTTCAGCTTCATGTAGACGCGTAACCACCTACGCCTAAGGGTCATCCCGTACCTCGGGCCGAACCTAGCCGCCGCCTTCGTGACCTTCCCCACGCCTACCCAACCCCACGAGCTCTCTTATCTCTTTGCTCTTCTCGAAGGCGGTGCGAATGCAACGCTTTATTTCGTCGGAGGTGAAGAAACCGGGACCGCCCTTCTGTAGGGCGCATATGCCGCGAGAGGTACAAGCAATGGTCAGACGGGCGTCCATTATCCTCTCCTCGTGGAGGCAAGGATCCAGCAAAATGTACTCGTCTATCTTCGCGAAGGTAACCCATATGGGGAGCTCCTTCAACGGCAGAGGTTCCTTTTCTTCCTCGTTCCGCTCCACTTCTCCGTCCGTCACCTCGTAACGTGGTATGCGGGCGTCCGCTAGAGCGAGAACCGAGGCTAACGCCGAGGCATCGATGAGGTTCCCGTCGTGGTTGAGGACGCTTATGTCGACGTAAACGGCGACGACCCGCTTGCCCGGTATTAAGCAAAGCTGGGGGAGCTCGACGCACGATTCCCGAAGGCCTCGGTCGATGACCCTAGCTAGCTCGATGGATCGCTCATCGGGAGGGCCTGGCTCAAACATCTCGGATGCCAACGGGAGCAAATCCGCGTGGACGGCGAGTATCCCCTCGTCGGGCGTGTCGGGGAAGGGTTTTTCCACCCCCGTTTTCACGCCCGCAATGACCCACGTCTCGCCTATTTTCACCTCGGCCGAGCCTTCCGCCCGCTCGATGACCCCCTGCTTCACCGAAATCTCGCGGTAGGAAAGGAAATCCCGCCCATCGATTCTCTTTCCTTCTTTCAGGAGCTCCTTCATCCGGCGTTTCAGAATTGAGGAAAAAACTTCGCTACTCATACTTTCAAGCTCTCCTTCAAGGCTTTTTTCTGCTCTTCCCCGATTTTCTTACAAGCGTTGACGGCCAGTTCGAAGGCTTTTTCGAATTCCTCGAGGGTGAACGTGCCGTCCATCTGGAGCAAGGTGACTTCGCCGAACGTGGGCATGAGGGCGACGGGCATGTCGGCTTCCCCGTACTGATCCTCGTCGCCGTTGAGGTCGAGGATGATGACTCCATCAGCCTTTCCCACAGCGCAAGCGGCGACCATGTCCTTCATGGGGATTCCCGCGTCTGCCAGAGCCAAAGAAGCGGCGGTTATCCCCGCACACCTCGTCCCCCCGTCGGATTGTAGGACTTCGATGAACACGTCGATGGAAGTCCTAGGGTACTTGCTCAAGAAAAGGGCGGGCTCTAGGGCCTCCCTGATGACTTTCGAGATCTCTACTTCCCTCCTCGAAGGGCTCGGCGTCTTGCGGTCCTGCGTGGAGAAAGGAGCCATTCGGTAAACACACCGGAAGAGGGCGCGGTCGGGCAAAGCGAGGTGCGATGGGTGGACTTCCCTAGGGCCGAAGACAGCGGCGAGTACGATGGTTTTGCCTTGTTTTACGTAAGCGGATCCATCAGCATTCCTCAGAACGCCCACTTTCATCTCAATAGGGCGTAGTTCATCGGGAGCTCTGCCATCTAGGCGCCTACCGTCAATTATGAGCTTTTTCCGCTTCACGCAACCTCCCCTCTATGAAGGCGGATATCCTATCGGTCAGGCCCGTTGTGTGGGCCTCCCTCTCGATGATTTGAATGGCCTCCATCACCACTTTCACCCTATACGGCTCGCCTTCTATATAGACGAAGCCGTTGTTCCCGTGGACAACCTTACACTTGGACTTTTCTTCGATCACTTGAATCATGGAGCCCCTATGCCCCACTAAACGGGGGAGCTTTGCGGGGGATATACGCACCAGATACCCCCTCCGGAAGACAGAACGGCCGGTTTTCTTGTCAGAAATTAAAGTCAGAACGGGTCGCGAGCCTGGGGTGAAGCTCTTTATTTGGGCCATGATCACGTCGCCTATATGGAGAGTTTCCTTGCTTTCCTTCGCGGGGAGCACGGCCAAGTAGGGGGCGTTGATGTCCACCAACCACTTGTTGTGGGAAGCGTTTACGATAATCCCTATCACGCGGTGATCCTTCTCGGGGAAATAAAAGCCCCTGAGGGCGATAACAAATATTTCGTTGCTCTCCCTAAGTTCCGCCAAACCCAAAACAGACGCGTAAAAGCGATTTCCCTCCCGGTAAACGTTCCTCCCGCACTTGTAGTCCCCTTCAGCTAGGAGATCGCCGGGACAAACGATCTGCCTGTGAGAGAAATACACCGTCATTCTTTCAGCTCCTTGCTCATCAGCGTGCCCTTGGTCAACGAGCTGAGCTTCTCCAAGAAGGAAAGCTTCAAGCCGGCGGGGAGCTCGACTAGGGCTATCCAAGAACCGTCTTTCTGCCATTCTTCCTTGAGGATCTTCCCGAAGCGCCTAACGACCCCATAGCACTTCATCACGTAAGCTGGCGGTATTTTGATGGCGATCTTCGCTCTTTCGACTTTTAAGGGGAGGACGGGAGCAAGGGCCTTCATGACATCCTCCAATTGTTCCTCGGCGGGGATGAAGGGATCGATCTTCACGCCAACTTCTTCCATGGCGAGTTCGATCCGTCGGGGAGGATGGGGGAGCCCCGTTCTGGGATCAACGCAGTTCCTCGATAAGAGCGAGATGATTGCCTTCTTCTTCTCCTCGATCATTTGCTTCCTCTGCTCTGCTGTAAGGAGGAGTTTTCCCCTCTTCAAGATTATCTCGACCGCTCGCTCGAAATCGGTCGTGCCGAAAGCGACTTGCAGATCCTCGGCGGAAACCCGCATGCCCTTGTTCGCGTCCGAGTATATCTCGTCGATGGCGAGGACTTCGGAAAGGGGTATCTTCTTACCGCGCTTGAAGTCGAAGGCCTTTTGAGGATCGACTAAGATTTCAAAGCGCCGATCTCCGTGCCTATATCGGACGATCGTGAAAGGTCTCGGTCCCTTACCCTTGCCGGGCGCCTGTATGAAAGGCCTAGACATTAACTGCCAGCCCTGGCCGCCATCGACCTAGCGTCCATCAGGTACTTCGCCACTTCCTTCACAGAAAGCTCCCGATAAGTCTTTGTATCGGCGGGGATTACGGCCACTTTGATTCTCTCTTCGAGGGGGACGGGGGACGGGGTTTCCTCACCCTTTTTCGCGATGATAAGGGCGGCTATGGCGAGCTTTATCGCTTCCTCGAGCTTCATGTCTTCCCGGTAATTCTTCTCAAGGAACCTCTTGGCTTCCGATGATCCCATGCCAATGGCCATCGCCTTGAAGGCCCAGTAAACTCCGCTGGGTTCCGTCATGAACAACGCGGGCCCCTTCGAGTCGATTCCGGCAAAGAGCAAGGAAACCCCGAAAGGCCTCACGCCCGCGTGTTGGGTGTAGAGTTGCTTGAGGTCACATATCCTGCGAACTAAAGCTTCCACGTCGATTGGCTCATCGTATAGCAACCGATTGCTCTGGGCATATATCCTCGCTTGGTTGATGAGTATCCTCGCGTCGGAGCCGAAGCCAGCGGCGGCGCACCCGATGTGGGAATCTATTTGGGCGATTTTCTGCACGAACCCTTTGTCCTGGAGGCGGGAGATTATCTTCTCTTCTACGGCGAGCACAACGCCTTCCTTGCACGTAACTCCTATGGCGGGCGTTGCCTTCTTCACGCTTTCCATGGCGTATTCAACTTGGAAAATTCGCCCATCCGGCGAAAATACGGTGATTGCGCGGTCGTACGCCGTTGGCATTTGCCTAAACATTTACTTCAAAAATCAATCAATTCCAAAAAAGCTTTTCTACGAGGGGGCCATGTAGCTGAGCAACAGAAGGTCGTCCTTCAATTTCTCAATGACGGGGAAGGGACGCTCCCCTATCACAGAAAAAGCGTTCCAAGCCTCGTCTTCTGAAAGGTCGCCCTTCACAAAAGCCCATAAGGCTATGTCGGGCGGGATGGTGGGAATGAAGGTAGCCCTCAGCGAGAACCGCGCGTTGTAAGTAGTCGTTACGTCCTCGGAGAAGAGGACACAAACCCCTTCCTTGCAAAAATCGAGGCAAAGCGCGAGGGCCTCGAGCAACTGCGCCCTTATTCCGAGCTTTCCTAAGCGCTCCCTAACGATCGACATGGAATCGGGGGACGGTTTTCGCGGGGAGAGGTTGGACGGACAGAAAGATTCGGGGGCGAAGGCCCCGACCTTGAGGCGGGACGCCAATTCCGATGTCGTGTCATCTACGACGAGAAACAGACGGGGCTGTTTCGACTTGAGGGCCTTCCAAGCAAAGAGAATTTTCTCGACGAGGGATCTATCGAGCACGGATTTCAAAATCCTCGTGTACGAGTCCATGGGTTCTATCTCGCCCAGCAAAGCCCGGTACTTCAGCCTCATCTCTTCGATAGAAACGGCTTCCCCTTTCATCCCAGCGATTTCTAAGGCTTCCCTCAAACACTTCCAGCTTTTTTCATCTATCCTGAGCAAAATAGAGCGAATTTGAGCGTCATATAAGCCGAATTTCAGGTCTTCGACTTCCTTGGACAGAACATCTCCTTTAAAGGCCTCCAGCCTAGAAGCCAGCGAAACGAAGGCAAGCGTCTTGACGAAAGATGAGAAGCTCTCCGAGCGGACGATCTCTGCCGTTCTTTCTCTTATGAAGGTTCGTTGGAATTCCGAGCATATCCTGAGGGCACGTTGAGGACCTTCTACGTCGATTCGAATGAGCAAATCCCGCACTTTGGGGTGAGGGACCTGGAGATCGTATCGGTAGAGCGAATAAACCCCGAGCTTCACCCTGAAGATCCTCCCTTCTTCGAGGAGAGACTTCAGGACTTGGGATAAATAACCGTCGACGGTAACCGGGCTCAACCCGTATTTTGAAGCCGCTTCCTTCCCTACCTTCTCCAGTAACTCTCCTTTGTGGACTGGAGCGCTCTTCTCCAAGAGATAATTGAGGACTGCCGACTTCAGGAAGGACTCCACTTCGGGCCTCAACAGTAATCTAGGAGGCGAGTAAAATCATGATGGCACTGGCCACATGGCTGATCCTACTAGGGTTCCTCTTGCTGTGCGTAGGGGTCGTCGTGCTGTTCCTAGCTCTCCTGAAAAGGGCCGTAAAGGGAACGGTGGAGGGGGGCGGGGTCGTCCTCATAGGCCCCATACCATTCGTTTTTGGGACGGCCAGAATCGCGAAGTGGCTCTTGGTCGTCCTCCTCATCCTCATGATCGTCGAAATCTTCTTCCTCGTCCTCTTGTGGTTGTCATGAAAGCCAAAGTCCCGAGGTGGTTGCTCGTATTGCTCCTCATCGTCATCATGATTATAGCCATCCTCTACCCTGTTCTCGTGAAATGATCCCCTGCGAAGTTTGCGGGAAGAATCCCGCCGTTTACGTCTGCCAATTGTGCGGGAGGAGGGTTTGTCCTTCCTGCGTAGACGAGTCCAGCATGGTATGCGTTCTTTGTCAGGGCGAGAAGAAGAGGGAAGAAAGTTTCGCCCCCATTCTGGTGGGGGTGGGCATGGTGCTCGTCGGAGTGCTCTTGTTGCTAGCGGGTAGCCTCATGGGGGCTTTCGAACAGGGGGCTGGCGTAGGGGTTGTAATCGTAGGACCGATTCCCATCGTAATAGGCTACGGTTCCCTACTGCTCGTCGCTTTGCTCGTAATCCTAGCGATAATCGTGATGGTGGCTTCTTGGGCTTTCCTTAGGCTCAGCGTAGGCGGTACCTGACCTCCACGAGGCAGTGCTGTCCGGGCAGTATGTAGTCTATCTTGACGTGGATAGCCTTCCTCCCCTCGTATTCCATGGTTTCTATCGTGAACTTGCCGGGCCGCTTCACTTCGCGATCGAACAGGGATTCCTCAATTCCCTTCACCTCGATGAGTTCAGCGCCTTCGGGCAAGACGTATATCTCGTCCACGAGCCCCCAGGGCTCCGAGCCCACGTGGCCCATGCGCCACACCCATTCGTCGTTTACCTTTACGGCGTCGCCAGGCCAGCTCATCTCCATCGTGTATTCGAAGAAGTCGCCTGGGGCTAGGGGCTTCCTCGGGTAGATAGTTA
>CAYNNH010000061.1:0-7075 GCA_964398605.1 uncultured Nitrososphaerota archaeon
GCGGGGAGGTCTTCTCGAATATCGCTCCGTGCGTGGAGGGAGTGTCCGAAAGCATGAACAGCTTGTCAAAGGGGTTCGAAAGCGGGCAAAAATCGGCGTTAGATATCGTAAAGGAGAAAGAGGAGTTGATAAAGAGGCTCTGTTCGAGCGTCTTGGAATGCTCCGAGTTCATCAAAAAAGCTTGCTCGGAAATGGCGGAGAGCGCGAGGAAGCAAAAGGAAGGCATCCTAGCCCTATCGAGGGAGCTAGGCGAGATGGTTGCGAAACACCGCTCGGACGTGGCCTTGGCGAAGTTCTTCGTGGACTCTATGGAAGATTTGGCGAGCAAGATAGGGGTCCCCTCGGAAGCCCTCGAGCCCATTAAAGAGAGCGTTGGTCGAGCTTTAGATGCCGTGAAGGACATGAGCTCAGCCATTAACGAGCTGAGCAAAAGGGTATCGGAGCTGGAAGAGCGTATTACCCGGCTGGAAGCCCTCGCCAAAAAGAAGAAAAGGGGCTTCTTCTAGCCAACGTTTTAAGCCCTTCCGCTATGTGAGTAGATGGGCGAGCTAGGAGTGGCGAAGCTCAAGTCCCTCATCGAGAGCGTCGAAGGGATCCGCAAATCCTTCAGCGAATTCGTGGAGGGGAGGAAAGAGGAAGTCGCTTCGGCTGAGGAGGAATTTGGGAAGCTCATTGGGGCTTTGGAAGAAGACGAGGCAAGCATTTCCTCCAACGTCCAAAGGATCCTCAACCTGCGCGACAGGATAAGGGAGCTCTCGGAGAGGACGGGAGAAATCGTTGAGGAGCTCAAGGAAGAGGGGGAGAAGCTTTCCAAGGAGTATTCCGAAGGAGTTGAAGAGGTCAAGGGATTGCTGGAAGAAACGGAGAAAGTCGTGGAGGAGCTTAAGGAAGCCCAGAGCAAGTACGCCGAGCAATTGAAGGAACTCGAAGACCGCATAGACAAGAGCATAGGGAGGCCTGACGTGAAGATCGAGGAGCTCAGGGAAGACTTGAACGAGTTGCTCAAGGAACACATGAAAAACGAGGGGAAAATCATGTCCTCCATCGAGGAACTCGACCGCATATCGGAGCGGGTGGGCGGGTACATCTCAGGCTGGGTTGAAGTGATGGAGAAGCTGAAGGAAAGGGCGGAAAGGTTCAGGGAGGAGCATTCCCAAATCACCTCGAGCCTCAGGGAGCTCAGCGAGCAACTACCCGTCATTAAGGCGAACATAGACGAAGCGTTGGGCAACTACATGAGCCGGATAGAAGGGGTGAGCGAGTTCGTCCGCACGTGGATGGACAAGCTAGGCGAGTTCCTCGATGCCCTCAAGAGCAAGGTCGGGGAGGCCGTAGAAGTCGGGAAGCGTTGCGAAGAAGAGCTCAAGCTCGGCTTCGAGGAGCCCAGTTACGAGGAATTGGAAGGCCTCTTCTCTAGGCTGGAGGAATTAAGGACGAAGGTGGACGAAGCGAAGGAGAAGGTCGGTAGCCTCCTCGTCGACTTAAAGGAGAGCTTCGCGGGCCTCGAGAAGATCGACATCTCGGCGGGCATATCCGCGTACGAGGAAGGGATGAAGGAGGTCTTGGAAAGCCTATCGGGCTTGATAGAGGAAATGAAGGGCAGGATAGAAGCCCTGTCCGCAAAGGTGGGGGAGATAGGGGAGCTCATCGACCAATACGTGGGCCTCATGGAAGAGCACAAAGCTCGCTCCGAAGCCTTGGGCTCGAGCATCGACGAGCTACTCGACGCGAAGAAGGAGTTCACGGAAGCCCTCGAAACGGGGGCGAAGATCGAGGAGCTGGGCAAGGTCATCGACCTCATGAGGGAAAGGCGGAAAGCCTTCGATGAGGCGGTAGAGGGGAACATATCGGACGCGGAGAGGGTGAAGGAGCTCTCCGACAAAGTGAGCGCTTGGGTCGAAGAGACGACGGGAGTCCTCGAAGAAGTTGCCCCCGTCAGGATCTTAGACTTGCTCGACGAAGTGGACTCGAGGAGAAAGGAGAGGATCGCCGAGCTGGAAGGGTATGCGGAAGGACTTTCCGAGGTGTGCGAAAAGGCCTCCGAGAGTCTCGAGGAGCCCTTAAAGCTCGTCGACGAAATAGAAAACAGCGGGAAAGAAGTTTTCTCCATGTTCCAGAAGGGCGCGGATGTCGCGAAGGACCTCTTGGACGCCGTCCTCCTCGCCTACGAGAAGGAGCTCACGAAGTACAAGTTCAGCATCGAGCTCTCCGAAGCCGTCGAGGAAATGAGGAAGAGGTTCGCCGAGGTAGAATCCCTCATCGAGGAGTTGAGGGGCTTCGTGGACGAGGTGAGGACGAAGTACGAGGAGCTCTCCGACAGGCTTTCGGATCTCACGGGCAAGGTGGAGGAACTCGAGGGGAGGCTATCGACCCTCGAAACTCGGGTAAGCGAGTGGATGGGCTAGTAGTAATAGCCTATTTTTTCGAAGAAGAGCTTCCCGAGGATCAGCCCCGGCATTAGGCCGCCCAAGTGGGCAACCACGTTCACGCTTGGGCTCGCCGAAGCGAGGAAGACGAACGCCAAATAAGCGAAGATGGAAAGCAACGATCGACCGCTCATGTGCTCGAGGATGGCGTAAGCTCCTATGAGGCCGAATATGCAACCCGATGCCCCTGCGGAGATGGTGAGGGGGGGCAGAACGGCGAGGGTCAGGAGGTTCCCCGCGAGGCCCGAGGCGAAGTAGATGGCGAGCATGCGGCGGGGCCCAAAGGCGACTTCCACCACGCGGCCGAAGTAGTAGAGGGCGAGCATGTTGAACAGGAGGTGGAGGATGTCCACGTGGACGAACATGGAGGTGATCAGTTGCCACCACCAGCCCCAGTAAAGAACGGCGTAATTAAATTGGCCGAGCAACGCCAACAGACGTATATCGATGAAAAGGGGGTTGCCGCTCAGTACGGCGAGGATCGCGTAGACCCCTACGTTGAGGTAGATCAAGCGGCGCGTCACTTAGAAAGATGGTCAAAAAAATTAACGGGTGAAGCGTAGGCGGGGGGCTAGGGGGGCCACCACTTGCTCCTTGAACGCCTCGAACATCAGTTCAAGCTCCGAAATCTGCAGGGAAGCGATTTCGTCGGCGACTTTGCCTGTCGCGTAGAGCTCGCCACCCCCTCCGCGGGAGATCTTCGGATCCTCGACTAGCACCACGAAGGGGTCGACGAGGGCGGGCGGAAGCTGGATGTACACTTGGGCCCACCTCGTCCCGTTGTTAATTATGAGCATGCATCCCCAGTAAGCTGTGAGGTCGCGGTTCTTCCAGCGCAAGTAGCCCTGATTGTCTATGTAGAACACATCGCCTTTCCTGTAGCACCCGCATACAACGGGGCAGGGTACAGGGCCCACGTTATCCAATTCGTATAGTTCGCCGTTTTTGAAGCGTACAACAGCCTCGTAGCTTTGACCTGTTACGATCCCTCGTGGCTTATCTGGCGTTCCGTCGCCATCCACATCCACGCCATCTATGTAGAAGCCGTAGCTCCGGTTGTGCAAGTACTCCGTCCATATGGTGTGGAGGGTTTGCCTCGCGTGGGCGATCTTCTCGGCCAAAGTTCCGCTCGCGAGCCGCTCGTAGCCCACGCGTCCGTAGCGCTGATACTTGTTGAGCAACCACAGCGGGCCCTCCCCAACGGCGGGCAAGCCCGTGGCGCAACACACGCACTCGCTGATGTTGTGGGGATCGGTGACAGCTGGCGATGAACCAGCGTACTGGCCATAAGTGATGTTGAAAGTTACCGCCACGGCCGTCATGCACGGAACCCAATCGTGCTGATCGTAGATAAAGGGATTGCCGTTCTCGTCGACGCAACAATAGCCGCACTTAGCCCCTTGGGATACTTCCTCTTCGCTGTAATTGAGGTACATGGGCATCCCCCAGCCCATGGATAGGATGACTCCGCAACCCAGCTCGCTGTTTTCCTCGTATTCGATGGTGGTGTTGAGCCACCTCAGACCCGTTAGGACGAAGTACTGCGCCCCAAGGCAGTCGGTGGGAGCCCCGTGCACCTCCACCTTCAGGTCGGTCGAGTAAGCCCAGTCAGTTCCCGTGTGCGCCGTATCGATGTAGCCATCCCCGTCGGCGTCCTCCAACTGCTCCACGTATACGGTGACCCACCAGACGCCGCACGTGCCGTTGACGTGGTTCCAGCTGAAGTAGTCGGGAATTCCGTCATTATCGTTATCCGCGGAAGGTTGCGGTTCCCCTCCGTTGGCTATGTTGTCCAACGACCCTATGAGGTGGAAGTTGGCCGAATACCAGCCCGGTGGATAGGATGCGGGGGCGTAGAATGCCCGATACCCGTAGTACCACAACCCCTCGTTGGGGGTGTGAACCACGAACATCACGAGGCCAAGTGTGCCTATGTCAGGTCGCTTGTAGAAGTAGAGGGTTCCGGAAGCCTCCACGTCGAAGCCTTGCCCGAAATTGTTGACGTATATTGGGAATATCCACCTCCAATCCTTATCGTCGCCGTAGAGGTAATCGCCTTCCTCGCCTATCCCGGGCACCATGAAGCGAGCGTACTCCCAGCCACTGTACACGTGGCCGTGCCAGTTGAAGGTGAAGGAGAAGGTCTTCTGGGCGGAGTTACCCGCGTAGTCGTAGACGGTTATCGTTACCGTCTTCGTCCCGCTCGTCTCGTTCCACCAGTGGGGAACGGGGAAATACCACACGTCCGACTCCATTACGGGCGAGTGGACCATGCAGTATTCGCGGTTCACGTCGCCGAAGGTGATGGTGACGTTTCGCACCCCGGAGGCGAAGTCCCCGGCGTCCCGGGCTACCACGACGAATCCCTCCATCATGTCGCCGTCGGCAAGGTTCGCTGTCGAGTCGGGGACGGGGTTGACGATCTCGATGTCGGGCGCGGTCGCGTCCTGCCACGCGAGGGGGTGGGTGGAGTTCACGGCGAAGAACGTGCTTCCAGCCCCCTTCGCGTAGGAGCGAATTTCCAGGAGGAAATCCGCATCAGCCCCCCTGTTGTTCGTGAATGTGAGGGTTTCCATGTTGGTTCCCTCTCCGCTGAAGCTCCAGCTTATGCCGAGCTTCTTTTCGGTGTACTGGGAGGACTGCCACTGGGCGAGGTCGGAGCGGAGGGACCAAGCGACGAGCTTCCACTCTCCTCCGTCGTTGACGTAGAGGAACATGTCGAGATCGTTTCGCTCCCCGAACTGCCTCTTGTGCATCCACAGACAGACCTTGCAAGTTTGCCCATCGGGTACGGTGAACGTGAATCTAGCCCTCTGGTGATGGCGTAGCTCGCCGAACTTGAGGTAGGGCTCGGCTTCCGACCAGCTCCGCGGTTGCTTCGAGTAAGGCCAAAGTAGCGCAGCGACCACGGCCTTGTAGGCATTTACCAATCCGTAACCAGTAAACCTATCCCAGCCAGGAGCTTTGAGGTCAGAAGCCGTCCCGTGGAGAATTATCTTTACCACGCGCGGGGAGAGCCAGTCGTACTGCTGATAGAGGTCGCCCGGAGTGAAGTTGTGCGGCCTCGGCGTGACCGAGTACATCAGGCCAACTACGCCGGCCACAACGGGAGAAGCTCCCGAGGTCCCTCCGAAACCCTGATAAGCGTAAGCCCCTCCCTTACCCTCAAAGAAGTTTAACGGCGGGAAATCGCCCGTGTTCAGATCGTCCGCGGTGGGGGCGTAGGAAGCGTTGCACGCGATCATACCCTCGGAAGGCGCCACGACATCCGGCTTGTAATAGGACTCGGGGTTCGCCGACGGATCGGCGTTTGAAGGACCAGCGCTCGACCACACGGCCCTGTCTATCGGGTTCCATCCGTGCGTGGCCCCCACAGCAATACACTCGGCCGCGTCGGCCGGTATCGATATGCCGAAGGAATCGCCGTTGTTCGGATCGTTCATCTCACCGTTGTTACCGGCGGAAATACAGCACACGATCCCGTTGGACACGGCGTTGTCCACCGCCTGCGACAAGGGGCTCGCGCCGTTGTTGTCGTCGTTGTTGCCCGTGGGGCCGCTAAGGCCCCAGCTGTGGCTCGTCACCTTGATGTCGATCCCCTGTTGCTTCCAGGCGACCAGTTGGTCGAATGCCGCCTCGGGGGGCTGGTCGCCCGCGTTCTCGTCCAAGGTTCCCTCGTAAAGGCAACGTACGACAACGAACTTGCACCCCGGGCATAACCCTACGTAGTACCCCTTGGATGCCTTGCCCGTAGAGGCCCAAAGGGATGCGCACGCCGTCCCGTGGCCGTCGTCGTCGTGGGGGTGGGCAAGGGGGTTCCGCGTGTTGTCCTGCCAAGCGACGATCCGTTCCTTCCAATACGGTTGTCCCGTATCGGGGTTTTGGTCGTACGCTTGCTTCGGCGGGTAGAAGTCGCCAGCAATGTCCGGGTGGGTCGGATCCACGCCGCAACCCGTGATCCCCATGATGAGGTCCTCGCCGGTGACGAGCTTGTCGCCCCTAGTGCCGAAATCGTACCAGACGTAGGGGAGCCACAGCCAGAGGTAAGCGCTGTGGTTCATGCACCACGTTCGGATGCCCTTCCCCGACATGGGCTTGTGGACGAAGGTCACGCCAGGCAACCTAGCGAGCTGGGGCACCAGATCGGGATCGGCCTCGACATCCACGGCGTCCCATATGACGTACCTGTGAGCGATCTCGCATCCCAGCGATTTGAGAATGGCGAGGTCCTTACCCGTTGGATAGTGGTCGTAGAACACGCGTACTAGGATTTTCCTACCTCCTTCGCGCAATGTGATGCCCAGTTCGTCGGGGTCGTGTCCTTTGAGGAAAAGTTGGATGCGGTCGTCTATTTTGTTGCCGTCGACGTCGAACACGTACCGGTCGGCGATATCGCGATCCCTAATTATGCCGAACTTGGGGTCGTAGTAGTGGAATTTGGCGGGAACTAGCTCATCGCCCAACTCGATCCGCCGCTCTTCCCATAGTTCCCTCCATCTCAGAATTTCTGGGTCAATGTTCCCCCTTCTGCCGCTTACGCGGACGTGGCCTATGAGTTCCTCAATCCTTCCCCTCGCCGATTCTTCGGCGAATATTCGTTGCGGCGTCGGGATATGCGGATGAGGGCGTAGGCGGAGGGGGCTCGATGG
>CAYNNH010000062.1:0-6961 GCA_964398605.1 uncultured Nitrososphaerota archaeon
AGGCGAGGCTCGTGAAGCTCATGCAGGACGTTTTTGCCGTCCTCGACAGCATGATCATGTGCAAGTATACGTCCCTTGCCCTCTTCGACACCTTGGAGTACGAACCCCGCTTTTACGCGAGGCTCCTCACGGAAGCGACGGGCTTCTACGTGGACGAAGAGGAATTCAGGCGTATTGGGGAGCGAATATTCAATCTAGAGAGGCTCTTCAACGTGAGGGAGGGCTTTAGCCGCAAGGACGACACCCTCCCGCCTAGGCTGCTCGCGGAACCCATGCCTTCCGGGCCCGCCAAAGGGCACGTCGTCAGGCTCGAAGAGATGCTCGACGAATACTACGTGCTCAGAGGGTGGAACGCCGACGGGATCCCCACTGAGAAAAAGCTCCTCGAGCTCGGGATAATCCGCGAGCCCTTGTGGCCGAAGTTGCAGGTGGCCCTCGACTTGAGGAACTTGGACGAGGCCGTGAAGATAGCGCTGGCCGCTTTCAAGGGGGGAGCGGATTGGATAGAAGTCGGCACCCCCCTCGTGAAGAGCGCGGGCATGGAGGCGGTTAGGAAGCTGAGGAAGCTCCTGCCCAACGCGACGATCATAGCGGATTTGAAGACCCTCGACACGGGTTGGCTGGAAACGGAGATAGCCGCCCAAGCGGGGGCGGACGTGGTCTGCGTTTCGGCCTTAGCCCACGACAACACGATAAAAGACGCGGTGGGCTGCGCCCGCAAGTACGGGGTGAAAGTCATGGCGGATCTGCTGGAGGTGAAGGATCCCATCAAAAGGGCGAAGGAGCTGGAGGCCCTAGGCGTCGATTATATATGCGTCCACAGCGGCATCGATGTCCAGAGGGACAGGGAACAAGAAGTGGACAGGAAGGTAGCGGTCATAGGGAGCATAGCGAAGAGCATCAAGAAACCCCTCGCGGTGGCGGGAGGGATTAGACACGATACGGCCGCGAAGGTCGTGAAAGCTGGGGCAAAGATAGTCATCGTAGGAAGCGCCATAACGAGGTCGGCGGATCCTGAAAAGGCCACGAGGAGGATTTTAAGGGCAATTAAGAAAGCATGGAGCTCGTAATAGCGGAGAAGTTCAAAGCTGGGATAAAAATAGCCAAAGCCCTTTACGGGAGGGGTAGGATCGAGTCATACGAGGGAGTGAAGTACATAGTGTCCCCGAAAGCCGTCGTCGTCCCTCTTAGGGGGCACATAACGGAGTACGACACGAAAGGGGGGCGTTTTTGGAGTTCCTTTGACCCCATGGAAATAATCACGAACCACGACATCCTCGTCAAGAAGTACGACCTCTCGTACAAGAGGGCTTTCGAGGAAATCCTCTTCCGATATGGACCCTTTGACAGGATCATAGAAGCCACCGATGCCGACGAGGAAGGGGAGAACATAGGCATGGAGGCCATCGAGCTGTTGAGGACGCTGGGTTGCAACGCTCCGGTGAAGCGCATGTGGATGCATAGCTTACAACCAGACGAGATAAGGAGGGCATATAGGGAGTTGGAAGAGCCGAAGAGAAATTTGGCGGAAGCGGTGGAAGCCCGCAGGATGATAGACGCCATCGTGGGGTTCTCCGGGACGAGGGAGATAACCCTCGCCCTCAGGGGCCGTTTGAAGAAGCTAGGGACGAAAGTCCTCTCCATAGGGAGGGTCCAAACCCCCACATTAGCGGCGGTGATCAAGAGGGAGAAGGAAATTAGGAGCTTCCGGCCGAAGCCTTTCTGGCGCATCAAAGTCGACTTGGGGGATTTCAGCGTGAGCTTGGGCCCCTTCTACGCGAAGGAAGAAGCCAATAAAGTTTTTAGGGCGGTGAGTGCGTGTTCCTACGCCAGAGTGGAACGCGTGGAGTCCAGAAAAGTGGTGAAGAGGCAACACCCGCCGTTGAACACGGACAGGGCCCTCCGCCTCATTAACCGCTACTTAGGGATGCCCGCGAAGAGGGCGATGCAGATCCTCGAGTCCCTGTACTTATCCGAGCTCATAAGCTACCCGAGGACGGCGACGGATCGCTACGGCAGGTACAACGTGAACCACCGCGAGATACTCCGCTGGGTAAGCCGCAAGCTCGGCAAGAAAATACCCCATCGCCTTCGGGTCAACGGCAAAAAGGATGCAGGAGACCACCCGCCCATAACCCCACTTAAAGAAGGAAGAGGGCTTAGGAGGGGCGAGAGGGCGGTCTTCGAGTTCATAGTGAGGCATTACGCTTCGCTCTTCCTCCCTCCCGCGAAGTTGGTGAGGAAAAAAGCGATCCTCGATCTGGGCGGGGAGAAAGCGATCGTCGAGGGCTACGAAGTGGAGGAGGCGGGCTTCCTCGAGGTCTACAAGTACGAGAAAGTGAAGGAGTTGCCCAGCCTAGAGGAAGGCGAGAGAATCCCCTTGAACGAAGTGCGGATTGAAAAAGACTTCACAAAGCCTCCTCCGCCTTTGAGCGAAGCGGAATTGCTGAAGTGGATGGAGAAAATGGGATTGGGCACGAAGAGCACGAGGCCCGAGATGATAGAAGTGAACTTGCAAAGGGGCTACGCCGTGAGGGAAGGGCGTAGGCTTAGGGGAACCGACTTGGGGATTTTGCTCGTCGATTTGCTGGAAAGGTGCGCTCCGGAACTCGTGGATCCGAACGGGCTGAACGTCAGGGTAAGGAAAATCATGGACGAGGTCTTGCGGGGTAAAAAGAACTACCTGGAGGCCGTTGAGGAGTTCAGGAGGGAATACGCGCCCGTATTCGAGGAGCTCAGGAGTAGGAAAGGGGATTTGGTGAAGCGGGTGGACGAGCTACTCGGCCTTGGAAGTCCCTAAATCGAAGAAGGAATTGGCCATCCTCCTTTCGAGGGTAAGGGGCTACACCTCGCCGAAAGCGGAATTGGAGCAATACGTTACGCCGTCCGAGATAGCTTCTAGGCTGATTTGGGCGGCCTACGAGAGGGGGAGGATAGTGGGGAAGAACGTGTGCGATTTGGGCGCGGGAACTGGGATTTTAATCATAGGAGCCATGTTGCTCGGGGCTCGCAGGGGCTACGCTGTGGAGAAGGATCCCGATGCCATCGAAGACTTGAAGCGAAATCTCTCGGCATTCGGGCTAGAGCGTAGAGTCGAAATCGTGGAAGCGGATGTTAGCGACGTAGAACTCCGCGTGGACACCGTCGTCATGAACCCTCCTTACGGGGTTCAGAGGAAAGGTGCGAGCTTGCCTTTCCTGATTAAGGCAACGGAAATCGGGGAGTGCGTGTACATGATCGTCCCAAGGGGGCTTCTGGAGGAAAAGCGCGCGATCCTGGAAGATAGGGGCTTTGGGATTGAGTTCGTCGAGGAGGACTGGATGGAGCTCCCGCCCACGTACCCTTGGCACGATTCCCGGATGTATCGTTTTCGCGTGTGTTTGGTGGGCTTCGCCAAGTAATCATCGGGTTTTCCGCCCGCTTTTTGAGGTAGAGAGGAGGGCGAAGGACTCGGGCAGGAAGTTCGTTAAGGAGAGGGATTTGAAGAGGGCGACGAAGAAGAAAGCGGAAACGAGGGTGATGCACGCTCGCTCCACGGGGTAGAGGAAGAGGACCATCGAAAAGACCAAGGGAAGGGCTTCGGTGGGCAGGGGGATGATGCCCACGTGGCAACAGAGGATGAAGAGGAGGGTTCCCGCCATGTGTTGCGACATGGTTCCGACGAAGGCGCACGCCGATCCCGCGAGATAGAGGTTGCCCGTCAATTTCCTGAAAGCGAGGGAAGCGGCGATGGCGCAAAAGTGGAGGAAGGGGAAGTACCAGAGGGTTCTTCCGACGGGAGTGAGGTACCAAGCGACGACTAGGGACGATAGCAACGCCGAGCTCGCGTAATTGCCCCTCAAGAGGCCCACCCTTTCCTTGGTGAGCAAGCCCGCGGAGAGAGCCGCTACGGGAGGGCAGAAGATGCGGAAGAACTCGAACCCTCCGCCAGCTCCTCTCGCCACCCAGCCCAATAGGGCGCCGACGAAGGCAGCCAGCGCCCCCACGTAAGGCCCTAAGAGGATCCCGTAAAGGGGCGAAATGGCGTCCGCTATTTTTATTTGGGCAGAAGGCAAGCCGATTATGGGAAAGCCAGGCAAGAAGGACAAAATGGCGTACAAGGCGGCCATTACAGACGCCACTGAAGCATCCTTGCTCCCGAGAAGCATCAAGTATGAAGGAAGCGTATTTTTGTTGTTGGCGGGGAGGATAAGCGTCGCGGAGCTGAGATTGCACGGGGGATATGCCCCCGAATGGCTCGTGAAGCGGATGATAAAGCTCGCCAAACAGATTTTCTACATTCTCGTGGACGAAGTAGGACCCTCCAAAGTTCTGGAAAGGCTCGCCGATGCGTACTGGTTCCAGTGCCTTTCGAACGTGTTGGGGTGGGATTGGGACAGTAGCGGGTCCACCACGGTGGTCTGCGGAGTTTTGAGGGAAGCTCTGGGGCCCGAGCATCACATGATGGTCGCCGGAGGGAAAGGCAGGCTCTCCCGAAAGACGCCAGAGCACTTGCGGAACATCGGGGAGCGATTGCACCTCGATCGGGAAGTCGTCGAGTCTCTGATTAGGGCGAGCAGGCTCTCGGCGAAGGTCGACAACGCGGTGTTGCAAGACGGGTACCAGCTCTACCACCACGCCATAATCGTTTCCGAGGAGGGGGAGTGGACGGTCGTCCAGCAGGGTATGGATGTGGAGCGTAGGGTCGTGAGGAGGTACCACTGGTACTCGGGGAGGTTGCGTAGCTTCGTGGACGAGCCGCACAGCGACATAGTGGGCGACCGAGTGGAACGCCTAGTCCTCGACATGACGGCTAAGGAAAGCGAGGGGGCGAGGAAGGTTTCGCTCGACTTAGTCAAGGACGGTCCCCGAACCATAAAGCTGTTGTTCGCCTCGGTGAGGTCCCCCGACCAAACTTCCCTCGCGAAGTGGGTGGGCGCGGAGGATAGGGCTCTGGTAACATATGCCAAGCTCGTCCCCAAGAGGGTGGATTGGGAGGCCTTGAAGAGGGCCTACGAGCTCCAGCCATCTTCTTACGAGGAGTTCATCGAGCTGAGGGGAGTGGGGCCAGCGACCATAAGGGGGCTCGCCCTCATCTCCGAGCTCATCTACGGGGAAGCTCCGAGCTGGAAGGACCCGATTAAGTACACGTTCGCCTTCGGAGGGAAGGACGGAGTCCCCTTCCCTGTGGACAGGAAAGCCATGGACGAAGCCATAGCCTTGCTCGAAGAAGCCGTCCAAAGGGCGAAATTGGGCGAGAAAGAAAAGCTTAACGCGCTGAGAAGGTTGAGAAAAATAGCCCCGAAGTAAGCATTTTATCAAGTTCCGGAAAATCTAAAGCTTGAGATACGAGCTACTCTCCTGTCCAATACTCGCGTTTGTGGCTACTTTAGTCGTTACTCCTCTCGTAGCAAGAAAAATGAAGGCTTGCGGTTTCGTGAAGCCAGACATGAACAAAAAAGGAAAACCTGAAGTTCCGCTGGCGGGAATTTCGGTAGTTTTTGGATTCGTGGGAGGGATGTTTCTCTACGTCTTCTTAGTGGTGTGGCTAGGTGGCTTCTCCGTAAATGACGTACCGATCGTGTTGGCGATACTTTGCACAGCGCTTATAATAGGATTGATAGGAGTGTTCGACGACTTCTTGGATATATCGAGAGGCAAAAGAGTTCTAATGACCTTCTTAGCCAGCGTCCCCCTCGCTTCCTTAGGGGCGGGGAAGCACTCGATGGTTTTTCCCTTCTTCGGCGAGGTGCGGCTCGGACTCCTTTACCCCTCGTTGGTGATCCCCTTGGGAGTCATGGGAGCGGCGAACGGCTTTAACATGCTAGCTGGTCTCAACGGGCTTGAAGCAGGCATGGGAATTATTTTGGCGTTGGCGTTTGCCATCTATGCCAAGCTTATTGGAGAAGGACTAACCGCCCTTTACATGCTAGTGTTGGCGAGCGCTCTACTAGCTTTTCTGCTCTTTAACAGATATCCAGCGAAAGCCTTTGGCGGAAATACGCTCACTTACTTCGTTGGAACCCTGTTGGCTTGTGCAGCCGTCACGGCGAACATGGAAAAATTCGCGCTTTTGTGCTTCGGGCTTTACTACCTCGAGTTCGTCTTGAAGGCGAAAGGGAAGTTTAGAGGGACTACTTTTGGGGTCATCACCGAGGGCGGTACCCTCGACCCGCCAAGGGAAACACACTCCTTAACGCACATCGTCATGAAGCTGGGAAAATTGAAGGAATGGCAGGTGGTCGTTGTTCTCTGGGTTGCGCAATCGCTCGTATGCGCTCTAGCAGGGTTCCTTTGCTACTACAGGATCGTGTAACATTTCTTAGACCTCCTTCATCTATAAGATGGGAATCGAGGTCAGGCTGGACGTGACGAAAGACGTTCGTATTTACGGGATCGACAAGCGCAAGGTCGAGGACCTCGTTTGGTGCGCCATAACGGCGGGAGTGACCCGACTCTTCTGGATCGATGGGTATTTGATCTGCGCCGAGGTTTACGAGAAGGCCTTCGAGTTCGAGGTGAAGGAGAGGTTCTTCCCCATAAGCCAAGTTTGCTACGCGAGGTTCCCCGAATACCGGCAGAAGTACGAGGTGCCGGGGGCGAGCATCCCCATCGTCGACGTCTCGGATATGGCCATTTACAAGGCGATCCTGAAGGTCATCAAGGAGCATGAGCGAGGACAAAAGTAAGCGCATGGAGGAATTGATACGGCGCATCGAGGCTTGCAGGAAGTGCCCTCTCTGGAAAACTAGGAGAAACGTCGTCCCGGGAGAGGGAAACTTAGATGCCGTTTTGATGTTCGTGGGCGAAGCCCCCGGCGAGAGGGAAGACCTAACGGGAAGGCCTTTCGTCGGGAGGGCGGGAAAATTCTTGGATTTATTGCTCAAGGAAATCGGGCTTCGCAGGTCGGACGTTTACATAGCGAACGTACTGAAGTGCAGGCCTCCGGGCAATCGACCGCCCCAGCCTCAAGAAATAAGGG
>CAYNNH010000063.1:0-6746 GCA_964398605.1 uncultured Nitrososphaerota archaeon
GCCTCACGGCCTTCGCCACATCCAACCCGCTCCTTATGCCGCCGCTGGCGACGATGTAGAAAGGCAACTCCTCGGGTTTTTCCTGCCTCATTTTCCTAGCCTTCTCCGCTTCCAGTATGCTGGCGGCCGTTGGAATTCCCCATTCCTTGAAGGGACTTCCTTCACCAGCTTCCACGATGGCCCAATTGGTCCCGCCGAACCCTCCCACGTCGATGGCGCTGACTCCTCTCCGGCTTAGCTCGTACGCGATTTCCCAAGGCATGCCACACCCCACTTCCCTCACGATCACCGGAACTTTGAGCCCTTCGCACACCTCCTCTAGGACTTGCAGGGCGTTCTCGAAGGAAGGAGAACCGCCCTCCTGAAGGGATTCCTGCAAGGGGTTTACGTGGATGGCTAGGGCGTTCGCGTCGACCATTTCAACCGCCTTCTCCGCCAGAGAGGGGTCCTTGACGAGGTCGGACATTCCTATGTTCGCCACTAGAAAGAGGTCCTCCGAGACTTCTCGGGCGATGGAGAAGCTTTCCACGTCCCCTCCTTCGAGGAGGGCAACCCTCTGACTCCCCAAGCACATGGGTATGCCCAGCTGAGAACACGCCTCAGCGATGACCCGATTTATTTCCTTGGACTCGGGAATCCCCCCCGTGAGGGGAGAGGCCATGAGGGGGTAGGGGAATTTCTTGCCTAAAAATTCGGCGGTCGTGTCAATTTTCTCGAGGGAAAATTCCGGGAGCGGGCAGTGGACGAACTTCACGAATTCGAACCACGTCGTCCCGTACTCGACGGGCTCCTCAAGGCATTTGCGCAGTTGGCTTCGTTTCCGCTCCATCACCCCACCCATCGAACTTCGGTGCCGATCACTTCCTTGCCCTCGAGCAACATGGACAAACGTTCGGGATGAAGCCCGTTCAAGATGAAGGTCTTCACGCCCGCCTTGGCGGCTTTCAACGCTTCCCTCACCTTCCCCTCGATAGAGCCCGTTATGTCCGGGATAGTCCGCACCTTGTGGATCTGGTCGCGGTTCGTGAGGAGGCGTATGGGGAGACCGTACTCGTCGAGAACTCCGTCCTTATCGATGCAGTAAACGAGGTATTCGGCCCCGAGCTCGACGGCGAGAGCTGAAGCAATAGAATCCCCCGAGAGAATGGAGAAGCCCCGCGCGGAATCGGCGACCACGTCTCCGTAGCAGAGAGGGACCATTCCCCTTTTGAGGGAGAGCCTTAGAGGATCCAAGAAGCATTCCTTGATTTCGCCGTTCTCCGCGACGAATATCGAGCTGGCGGGGAAGGGCATGACGGGGACTCCTTGTTCGAGGGCCACGTCCACGATGAGCGAGTTGAGCTCCACCATGGCCCGGTGGATCTCGGAAATTCCAAGGGGGATTGTGGCTCCGTGCCTGAAATACTCCAAGGCAACGGGGTGACCGAAAGAGCCTCCCCCGTGGACGAGAACCACTTCTCGCATCCCTTTGATTTGCTTGAAGAAAGCGACAGCTACCTCTCGACGAAAGACGCCTTTCTTCTCCTTGTCCGTCACCACGCTCCCTCCCAGCTTTATGACGGCGAGGACCACACCTTCACCCCTTCGGACACGGAGACCACATAAGGAATGCCCCCAGCCTTTCTAATTGCCTCCCCGACTCTCGGGACTTCGCGAGCGAGGGCAAGCATGCAACCCCCTCCTCCCGCTCCCGTGAGCTTAGCCCCTAAGGCACCCGCTTTTAAGCTCGCCTCGATAAGTTCCTCTAATTTCGGATGGGAAACTCCAATAGACCTCAGGAGGGATTGGTTGAGGGAGAACAGAGCGCCTAGAGCTTCTAAGTCCCCCTCTTTTAGGAAGAATAAGGCTCTCTCCACGATGTGAGAAGCTAAGGATAGCATGCTCTTGAAGGCTAAGGGATTCCTCTCCCTAAATCGCAATACTTTCTTGACGAGATCCCCCGTTCTCCGTCGGACCCCCGTGTCCCCTATTACGAAGTTTGGAAGATACCCGCCGAGTTGCTCGTAGGAACCCCTTTGGAAGACTAGTAAGCCCCCAACCGTCGAGGCCGTGTTGTCGATCCCCGAAGGACGGGCGTGGAACTCTTTTTCTGCCTCGAAAGAAGCTTCAATAACCAGGTTCGGGTCGAATTCCACCCCCAAAGCAGAGAGGACCGATGCCGCGCAGGCCACGCTCAAAGCGGCTGAAGAACCCAAACCGGAAGATGGAGGGATCTCTGACCACAGGTCGATTTTCATGCCCTTTTCAACGTCGGCTTCTTCAACGCACTTGGCAACGCACCTGAAAAAAGGGCGCAGGCGTGAAGGGAGTTCCCCCCCTATCCTCCAAGAGGCTTCTTCGCCGGTATCCCTCGCCCTCAGCACGACAAACTTCCCCGGCTTGAGCGAAACCCTCGCGTACGCGTACAAAGAAACGGCGCAAACGAGGGCCTTAGACCCGTGGACGACGAAGTGCTCGCCTAAAAGGATGGCTTTGGCGGGCGCTCGTGCGTAGAACTTCATCTGGTTATGGCGATCGCTCCGTAGCCCACCACCGCCGATTTATCGAGGGTTACGTCCCCGCTAGTCAAGTACTTCAGCAAATCCGCTTTCCTGGCTCCGAGAGCTTTCGAAACGAGGATGGCAACGGCTACGGGACCAGGACCGCACATAGTGACGTTCTTCTCGCCAATTATCTCGTACATGCGTTCCTCGTCGAGTGCGAGTATGGCGTCGATGACCTCCTTATCCTTGCGCTTCGCCTGTTCGTAAGGCTCGTAGTGGGTGAAGTCGGTGGAGGCTACTACGACGACATTGCGCTTTTTCCTGAGGGCGGCGGAAATGGCTTTGGCGACTTCTCGCGCAGTCCCCAGGTCTTGCAAAGCCATGCATATGGGCACGAACGAGATCTTCCCGTAAATGTACTGGAGGAAGGGGAGCTGAACCTCGATGGAGTGCTCCTCCAAGTGGGCGTCGCTCTCGATGTCAATGATGTCGGAGTTCTCGAAGATCAAGGAAGCGAGCTCGTGGTCTATTTCCGCATCGCCGAGAGGAGTGCGCCACCTTCCGCGATCCATCATGGAAATGGCGCTACCCATTCCCGTGTGGTTGGGGCCTAAGATGACGAATGACTCGGGCCGTCCGTCCATGGCGAGGCGGTAGTAGCTGTGGGCAGCTACCGACCCCGAATACATGTAGCCCGCGTGGGGACATACGAGGGCCAAGATTTCCCTAGGACCGCTCTCGTTCACTTTCGGGAGTTTTCCCGGGCCAAATTCGGACGTGAAGCACTCCTCGATTTGCCTTATAAGACCCTCCCTCGTCCCAGCGTAGAAATAACCCGCTACTGCGGGTCTTCTTATGCCCATCTTGAATAATCTCCTCGCAGATTATGGTTATACTTCCTCGGGCTTGTACTCGAACTCCTCGATGGGGATTTCCAAGGAGCCATCGGGGGGCAATTCGCCCCTTTCTATGAGAACGAAAGTCGCTAACAGCCAGTATATCGTCGCGAGTTGCTCCCTCCCTCTATTGTTGGCGGGGATGGCGAGGTCTATGTACTCGAGGGTGTTGTCCGTGTTACAGAAGGCGACTATGGGGAGCCTCGCTATGGCAGCTTCGACGACTATTTGGTGATCCGCTTTCGGGTCAGTCACCACGACAGCTTCTGGTTCCATGTAACAGGCGAGCTGGGGGTTGGTGAAGGTGCCCGGCACGAACCTCTCCACGATGGGGACGAAGCCCGTGACCTCGCAGAACTTCTTCACGGGGGTCTTGCCGTAAAGCCTCATGGAAGCGACGACGACACTTGAAGGCTCATAGTGGGCGAGGAACCTAGCGGCCAACCTCAACCTCTCCTTCGTCTTCTGCACGTCGATGAGGTAGAAGCCGGAGCGGGATCTCATGTAGAAGAAGCGTTCCATGTCCTTCGTCAGGCTACGCGAGCCCACGTGCACCCCTTTCTTTATGAGGAGCTCTTCGATGGGATCCCTAGCCTTGCTCAAGGCGGACCATCCTCGCCCTGTTGGCGAGCAGTTCCTCTATTCGGATGAGCTCATTTAACTTCGCCACCCGCTCGCCCCCTACCACTCCCGTTTTAATGAATTCCGACCCAAACCCAACCGCTAGATGGGCGAGGTAACCATCCTCCACTTCGCCCGAACGATGTGATACAGCGCACTTAATGCCGTAATTCTTCGCTGTCCTCACCGCTTCTAGGGTGTCCGTAAGCGTTCCGACTTGGTTGGGCTTTATGATCACCGCGTCCACGGAGCCCTTGCGGTACGCGATCGATATCCGTTGCTTGGACGTCACCGTGAGGTCGTCGCCACATATCAAACAGGGACCAGCCCTCCTGCGTAGCTCCGAGAACCCGTCGAAGTCGTCCTCGTGGAGCGGATCTTCGACGTAGAAGAGGTCGAATTCGCGGATGAGAGAGAGGATGTGCTCGATTTGCTCTTCCCTCGTAAGCGAGGTCCCTTTCCTCCTGTACACGTAGGACGAGGACTTCGGATCCCAAAGGGAAGACGCCGCCACGTCTAACCCCAACCTCATTTCGATGCCCATCTCCTCCGCCACCTGTGAGCAGGCTTCCCAAAGCAAGGAGAGGCACTCCTCGTCGGCGAGGTCCAACGTCCAAGCTCCCTCATCGTTCCTCCCAAAGGGAGAGGACGTCTTTGGGGAATAGATCTGCGAAACCCTCTTGTGCGCGGAAAAGAGGGCGGTTAAGGATTCCCTTATAGATGCCGCTTTCAGGGGGATGACGAGCATTTCCTGTATGTCGGCGGATGGCCCCGCCGAGTGTTTTCCCCCGCCGATCGTGTTCCCGAGGGGTATGGGGATTTCGCTCGCCCACGCCCCTCCCAAGTACTGAAAGAGGGGAAGGTGGTGGTGCAAGGAGGCCGCTTTCGCACAAGCTAGGGAAACCGCGAACGCCGCGTTCCCCCCTAGCCTAGAGAAATTTTCCGTTCCGTCTATTTTGTGGAGTATTATGTCGATAGACTCTTGATCGTCGCACTCCATTCCTATAAGCTCGGGGGCGACTTCCGAGCGGATGATGTCCAGCGATTCCTCGGGTCCTCCCGGGGGGTAGGCGACCACTTCGTGCTTCCCCACGCTCTTCCCCGACGGGGCGGATGCTCTACCCACGTACCCGCTGGAAAGCTCGACTTCGACCTCTACGGTGGGCTCTCCGCGGCTGTTAAAAACTATTCTGGCTCTAACGTCCTTTATAGTGCTCATGGAAGCTTCCTCTTCTCCTTCCTTGCCTCCCTCTGAGCCTTGTGGAACTCGAGGAGCTCGTCGATGAGCTCGATGTGGGAAAGCAACATCCTCCTGCAACAATACCTCCTTATGCCCAAGTCGTCCAAAACTTTGCCCGGAGGCTCTCCCTTCTGAACCCTCCTCTTAAATTCCTCCCACTTGTCGGCGATGAGAGCTCCGCAGGTGAAACAACGAACGGGGATGATCATCTGTACGATGTCTGGCGACGCCTTCTTGCCCCAGGACCGCCGAACTTCTTGGGTTCTTTCCGGCGGGGGTCTCCCACGAGGAGGGCTCTGTTGTACTCTAGGATCTTCTTCTCGAGCTTTTTCCGCTTAGTCCACTGGACGAGGGCCCTTGCTATGGCCATGGCGGCGGCGTCCGCCTGCCCCATGAACCCCCCTCCCCGCACCGTGACATCGATGTCGACCTTGTTCACGATGTCCTCTCCGGCGAGGAGGAGGGGCTCCATGATCCTCCACCTAGCCACTTCCGGCTGGTAAATTTCGACGGGGATGTTGTTGATCCTCACCCTTCCTTTCCCCTCCCGAATAACTGCCCTAGCGATGGCGGTTTTCCTCTTCCCTACCGTTATGATGGGTTTCTTAGGCAATCTCAGATGTCCCCGCTGGGTATATTTGGGTTTTACGGGAGTCACTCAACGCCCTTCCACCCGATCTCCTTCGCGAGTTCCCCGACGGTTATGTACTTGCACCTCAGCTTCGAGGCGCTAGCCTCGGGAATCGTTTCGAATTTTGCATTGGCGAGTTCGGGAGGGACGCCTATGAAGACCTTGAGCCTCTTATAGGCGGCTCTCCCTCGGGGCGTTCTTATCGGCAACATTCCCCTAACCGCGCGCTTCACGATCAAGTGGGGCATCCTAGGCCTCTTTGGGGCCTTTTCCAAGCTCATCAGAGTCCTTATTTCCAGCTTTTTCTTCCTGCGCTGAATAACAGCTTGTCTCTTGCCTGAGATCACCGCTTTTTCCGCGTTCACTATGTACACCGTTTCCCCGTTGAGGAGCATCTTCGCCACGCGAGAGGCCATCCGCCCCAAAATGAGCCCAGTAGCGTCGATCACCCTCATACGATGATCTTCACCCCGCTCCCCTTCGGGTTCTCCTCTAGGAGCTCCAGTATGGACAAGCAACGGCCGTTGGCCTCCTCGATCTTCTTCTTCGCTTTTTCCGAGAAAGCGTAAGCTGCGACCGTCACGGGGTGGTCGAGGAAGCCAGCCCCGAGCACCTTGCCGGGAACGACGACGGTGTCCCCCTCTTCGGTGCAACGGTTGATCTTGCTGACGTTGACGGCGATTCTCCGCCTCCTAGGGAGGTTCAACAACTCGAACACTCTCCTCCAGATGGGCGCGTTATGCTCCCTTGCGGCTTTCCTCAACCTTATGAGGACATTCCTCCTAACCGGGTCTTCAGGCAGAGGCCGCTTCAACTTCCGCCTTGGGGATGAGCTCCCTCACGTAAGAGCACTTCTCGAGGAGGATGTCGATGGC
>CAYNNH010000064.1:0-6630 GCA_964398605.1 uncultured Nitrososphaerota archaeon
TGCTCGCCCTATACACCTTGCCAGACCTTCTTGGATCCAACCTTTTGGATCTCGTGCTCGCGGCTCTGTTTATCGGCCTCGCTACTATTACCGGGGTGATGTTACTACTTTTGAAACGGAGGGAAGTAGCGAGCCTCGGACTCATCGGCGAAATTGAGTTTCACAAGGGGGGGTTGCTACTACCGGAGAGAGCGTCGATGGAATTCGGAAAGTATTGTTGCGTAGGGTACGTGACGGGTCGCTATGGCAGGTACGATCTCGACATACGTCCCATTAGGTACGAGCAAACCTATTCCTTTAGCGGAAATCCCTTCCCAAAAGGCCCCGTGAGGCTCGAGGACTTATCGACCGAGTTCGTCCTCGTAAACAACAACGGAGGGTTGGATTACTTCGAAATAAACGCCCTGAGGGTATCGGATGGAAAGGGCTCGGCGTTCATATTCCTTCTCGATCCCTCGCAGTCGAGGACGCTTTCGGGGGAGGCTTACGTCCGTAGCGCTAGCGACTACGCCTACGCCTCCGTGAAAATAAGCGGAGCTGACGCCTCGGGGAGTATTAGTTGGCAAAGAAAGGAAGCAAGGGGCGTGAAGTTGGAGCTCACGGCAAAGGTAGAGTTTCCGAAGGAAGTATGCGCCCTATACAAGTCGCAGACGTACACAATGCCCCTGACCGTGTGCAAGAGCGGCCAAGGCGAGTTCAAAAAGCCCCTCTTGTCGAAGAAAGTCCTCGTTATCGCTTACGATGGCTTCAAGCTCCGCGACCTTTTCAAGAAGTTGGGCATAAAACCAGTCACGATCTTGGGCTTTTCCAGAGGGGAGTATAAGCTGAAGATAACGCTCGACTTACCGCGAAAAAAAGACGTTTCCAACGAAGTCCCGCTCTACTAGCGTTTTAGACGAGGAAAGCTCGCCTAATTACGAGCAACACGGCCATGAAGAACAGGAACACGGCAAAGCTCTTTCTCAAACGTTCGGCTCGAGTCCTCTTAGCAAGGAAAGCCCCGATTTGCGTGCCGAACAATATCCCGGGCACTATGCAGAGCGTGTAGAATGGGAGCACGTTCTCCAGCAAAGAGTGGGCGAAGACCCCCGAAGAAGCGGTGATGAAGATCATGAAGGACGAGGTGGCGACGGCCACGTGCATGGGAGTTCCCGCGTAGAGGAGGACGGGCACTTTCAACACGCCACCTCCTATGCCGAAGAATCCCGAGCAGAAACCCGCCGCCATGGAGCCCAAAATGGCGAAGGGCACGTTCACCGAGTAAGCGAACTCCCTGAGCTTCCTTTCCCAGAAGACGCCCTTTCCGACCGCCCTTCCCCTCCCTTTCGGCCCTCTCCACACGCGATGCGCCACGTAGACGAGCAAACACGCGAAAAGAATCTCGAGGGTTTTCGACGGGACCAGGGCGCTACAGAACCCTCCCAAGAAGGCGAAGGGAGCGGTGAATACTTCTAAGAGGAGCCCTAACTTCCAATCGACCCGCTTTTGTCTGAGGTACGCTAAGAAGGAAAAGAAGCCTGTGAAGAGGACGACGGAAAGGCTCGTCCCAACAGCCTTGTGGACATCCAACCCGAAGACGAGTATGAGCGTGGGGACGACTATGAAGCCTCCTCCGACTCCCATGAACGCTCCTACTGTCCCGACCAATAGGCCCAGCAGGACTAATGCCGCTACGCTTGCGAAATCCACGACATTTGAAGGGCGGGGAAATAAGTGGAAGACGATCGATGAGAACATCCCGTTGCACGCGATGCGAGAGAGCAACTGGGTCGCGTACGATGTCGGGGCATTAAGCATGTATTTAAGCGAAGATTCCACGTTTGAAGGAGTTGGGCTTGATGAAACGCGTCGAACTCTTGCGCAAGAGGGCGCTTAGGTTCCTAGAAGACGCTAAAAGAGCATTACAAGATGGTTTTTACGATATAGCTGGCTTCTACGCCGAACAAGCTATTCAGCTTTATAGTAAGGCCCTTCTCTTAGAACTCGCGGGCTACGTGCCTACTACACATGACATACGAGATGTTCTAGGTCTGATAAGCAAGGCTCTTCCTGAGAACTTGAAACAAAGCGTTCGCGCTTTTTCCAGAAAGTACAGACGTGAACTGGCCGAGCTTGTAGATATTTACACAAATGCGCGTTATGGGCCACGTATTCTCACTCGAGAAGAAGCGCTGATCGCATTAGAAGTGGCGGAGAAACTCTTAGGCTTGTTGAATACGGTAAGGGAAAAAGTGAGGGAAGTTGAACGACATCAGTAGAGAAAAGCTCGTACGCGTGCTCAGGATCAGGGTGAAGATGTTCATGGAGAAGCTCCGCTGGCGCGAATATTTAAGCTACTTCGCTCAAGCGGCCAAGCGGATTCTCGGACCCCAAACCCGCGTTCTCGTCTTCGGAAGCGCGGCTAGAGGGGAACTCACGGCTGACAGCGACATAGATGTCCTAATTATAGTGCCGAAAGTGCCGGAGAGGGCAAGCCAGAGGGCTACCTTGGTGGCCCAGATGCTGGCGGAAGCGGAGGAGAAGGGCATGCCGTGGTGGTATCCCGTGGAAGTGCACTGGGCCACGCCCGAGGAATTTGAACGGTGGTACAAAAAGCACCTAGACGCCGTAGTGGAGCTTTAGGCTCTTAAGCAAAACATCTCAGGCTGGAGTCTTAAGCCGAGTTTTCCGTCGATCGGTAAACTTCAAAGCGAGTGCCACTCCTCGCGAGCCTTGAGCGATTGAGAGTATTATATGTGAGCTATTGCACATTATAGATGCGTATCCTCTTCGCGACGAGCGGGAAAGGAGGACTGGAGGATGTTGTGGCCCCCGTTTTCGCGAGAGCTCCGACTTTCACCATCGTGGACACGGACACGGGCAACGTAGAGGTAGTCGATAATCCCGCGAAGGACGCGCCCATGGGAGCGGGCATCATGGCCGCCCAATTCTGCATCGACCGCAAAGTTTCCCTAGTAGTGGCGGGAAACGTGGGCCCCAACGCGAGCGCCGTCCTCTCCCAAGCGGGCATAAGGGTGGACTTCGCCCCGGGCGTGAAGGTGAAGGATTACTTGGAAAAGAGGAAGAAAGAACCCGTTCCTCCCGCCCAGCCTCCCGCTCAACCTTACCCGCCCGCTCCTCCGTTCGGGCCTCCTCCCCAGCCTCTGGGTCCGCCCCAGCCTCTTGGCCCGATGCCGCCGGGAGGGCCGTACAAGGAGTTCGTGTGTCTAAGGTGCGGGAGGACAATACAAGTCCCCTTCGGAGTTCCTAAGCCCATGCAGTGCCCCTACTGCGGAGCGCCCTATTACTTCATCAAGAGGAAGGGAGCTGGCTTCGGCAGGGGTGGCTTCGGCAGAGGCAGAGGGGGCCGCCGGTGATCTACGCTTCCAGCGGAGGGAAAGGAGGGGTAGGGAAGACCACTTTCGCCCTCCTGCTAACTGCTTCTTTCCTGAAGGAAGGAAAGGAAGTTCTCCTCGTCGACGCGGATGTGGACAACCCGAATGTTCACGCGATCCTCAGAGGAGATTATCGGCTGGAGAAGATAGTCTATCAGCCTTTCCCCAAATTCATCGCCGAGCGGTGCGATGGTTGCAAGATATGCGTCGAGAAGTGCCCAACCCACGCCATTTACTTCATCGACATGCCCCACTTGATGAAGGAGCTCTGCGAGTCGTGCATGGTCTGCGAGCTAGTCTGTCCTCGACAAGCCGTAGAGCGAGAATTCGAGAGAAAAGGGGAGGTGCTGTACGCCGATTTCGGGAAGCTCAAGGTGCTCGTGGGAAAAGCGGACGTCGGGCTTCGGGAAACGAGCATAATCGTCCGAGAACTCATGTCCCTCATTGATTCCTATTCTTTTGACGAGTGCGTGATCGATACCGCCCCCGGGATTCACTGCAATGTCCTCCACGCCCTGAAAAAAGCCGACCACGTTTACTTGATAGCCGAGCCGACCCCGTTGAGTAGGGTTTCCCTCCTCCAGATGTTCGAGGCTTGCGATAGGCTTGGGAAGCCCTACGAAGTCGTCTTGAACAAGGCGGACCTTGGGGATAAGTCGATCATCGAGGATCTGTGCCGGGATAAAGGGGTGCGCATCGCTTACGAGATCCCCTTCAAGGAAGAGATCTTCGGCTTCTCGGTGGACTATGAAGGTCTGCTTCGTCTCGGGTAAAGGAGGAGTGGGGAAGTCTGCCATCTGCGCCAGCCTCGCCTATTACTTGAGGGACTGGGTCGTGGTGGACGCGGATGTCGATTCGCCAACTCTCCCCCTCTGGCTCGGAGTGGAGTGGGAGCAGATCGAGAGATTGAAGATACACCGTGTAGCGAGGGTCGACTTGTCTAAGTGCGTGAAGTGCGGGAAGTGCGACGAAGTTTGCAGGTTCGGGGCGATCGAAAGGGGAGTCGTAGACGAAGTACTTTGCGAAGGGTGCGGCGCTTGCGCGGCCATCTGTCCAACAGAGGCAATTTCCCTCGAAAAGGTCGAGAGCGGCGAAGTGAGGATAGGGCGGTCGAGGTACGGGCATCGAGTCGTCGGCGGAAGGACGTTGCCTGGGCACCTTGGGAGCGGGAAGCTCGTGAGCGAAGTGAAGAAAAGAGCCCAGCAATTCGGGGAAAACCAGCTAATAGATGGGGCTCCCGGAGTTTCTTGTGCCGCGATAAGCGCCATAACGGGTTGCAACCTCGCTTTCTTGATCGCGGAGCCGAGCGAAGCGTCTCTCCAAGGGCTGAAAAGAGTTGCCGAACTTTGCCGACAGCTCAAGGTCCCCTACCGCGTCGTCTTGAACAAGCGAGGGTTAAATCCGAGGGCCGAAGAGAAGATAAGAAAGGAGTTCGAGGTCGTCGCCGAAATCCCCTTCGAGAGGGAAGTATACTCGTACCTCTGCAGGTTGGAGCCTCCCGAGCCCCTCTTCCCCCACGTCAAGCCGCTCCTCGATTTTCTCAAGTGAAGGCGTCAGCCGGTTGATCCTTCGTCATCGCTCGGACAAGGCTGAACTCATCATCCATGTAATATTCGAGAAGGGGAAGAAATCGTTTAATTTTCCCTTCTTAATTCTCACGCATGTCTGGGGAAAAAGTAACGGCGGAAGAGCTCCTCAAGAAAGCTGAAAAACCCTCCAAGCTTGCTTTGGCATACCACCCCTTCTACGGCGGCAAGGTTCAAGTGACTGCCCGTTGCGCTGTTAGGGATCTGGCCGACTTCGCCATATGGTACACGCCGGGAGTCGCCGCCCCCTGTAAGGAAATCCACAAGAATCCCGACCTCGTTTACGAACACACGAGCAAGTGGAATTACGTGGCCGTCGTCAGCGACGGAACCCGCGTTCTCGGTTTGGGAGACATAGGCCCCGAAGCCGCCATGCCCGTCATGGAAGGGAAAGCCCTGCTCTTCAAGTACTTGGGAGGTGTCGACGCTTTCCCCCTTTGCGTGAAAACGAAAGATCCCGATGAGCTCATACGCTTCCTCGAGCTCATCGAGCCCACCTTCGGCGGCATAAACCTAGAGGACATCGAGAAGCCCAAGTGCTTCTACGTCTTGGAGAAGGCGAGGGAGAAACTCCAGATCCCCGTGTGGCACGACGACCAGCAAGGAACGGCCACCGTCGTTTACGCTGGGCTGAAGAACGCCCTCAAGATCGTGGGGAAGAAACTAAGCGAGGTGAAAATTGCCATGATTGGCGTTGGGGCCGCCAACACCCGTTGCGCCCTCGTCCTCATGAGGGCTGGCGCGAAGCCTGGGAACTTCGTCATGGTCGACAGCAAGGGGATCCTCCACCCCAACCGCAAGGACATCGAGGCGAAGAAGGACACCGAGTATTACAAGTGGAAGTTCTGCTTGGAAACGAACGCGGAAGGAATTGAAGGCGGAATTCCCGAAGCCCTGAAGGGAGCGGATGTGTGCATCGCCATGTCGAAGCCCGGTCCCGGCGTCATTAAGCCCGAGTGGATCCGGCAAATGGCGGACGACGCCATAGTCTTCGCGCTCGCGAACCCCATACCTGAGATTTGGCCTTGGGAAGCGAAGGAAGCTGGGGCGAGGATCGTGGCGACGGGCAGATCCGACTTCCCCAACCAAGTCAACAACTCTCTCGGCTTTCCCGGGATATTCAGGGGCGTTCTCGACGTGAGGGCGAAGACCATCACCGACGACATGTGCATCGCCGCCGGAGACGCCTTGGCCAATTACCAAGAGGAGAAGGGCGTCCTCGACGAGGAACACATCTTGCCGACGATGACCGATTGGGAAGTGTACGTCTACGAAGCGGTGGAGTGCGCCCTCGAATCGATAAGGGAAGGGGTGGCGAGAATCAAGCCCAGCAGGCAAGAACTTTGGGACAGGGCGTACACGATCATCAAGGAGGCCCGCGAAACGGTTCACCAGCTCATGAAGGCTGGCCTCATCAAGATGCCTCCTCCTGAAGAGCAAGTCCTAGGCGCCAGCGCTTAGTTTTTTGCGTGAGAACATGGGGGGAAGGCTTGTTCGAGTACCTATGCGTAAGTTGAGTTTGGAAGAGCGTAGAACGACTTTCAAGGAGGTCTTGCTCGGCTATTCGGAAGAAGAAGCCATCAGAGAAGCCTCTAGGTGCCTTCAATGCAAGGACACCCCTTGTAGAACCGGTTGCCCCATCGGGATCGACATACCGGGCTTCATCAAGC
>CAYNNH010000065.1:0-6534 GCA_964398605.1 uncultured Nitrososphaerota archaeon
GGGCGCGGGAGGTGCGACTTTTTCCACGCGTTTGAGAGCCCTCGCCCTAGCGAAGAGTATCAGTACTACCACGGCGACGAAAGCTATCACGACCGCGATTATGAAAGCGATGTAGTGTAAGCCCCCGCTGTAAATTTTAATCTCGGATTTTACGCGGTTTCCCATCATGTCGACAACTTCGATGTAGTACTGAACTTGTTTCATGGTTCCCGTTGGAGGAATGGTAGCCGAGTATACGTAAAGACTCGGGTATTTGGCGCCAGGCGGATATACGCTCTCCAGCTCCATCTCCACAACGGTTTGCGTGGTCCAATTGTCAAAAGTGTAATGTAAGTAAACGTGCGCAATACCCGATTCCTCCTCGCCTATGAATGCCCGCACAGTTACTACGTCGAGGAAGGTGGGGGTTGCGGGTTCAATAGTAACGTTCCAAATCCGCGGAGCGAGCGTATCGACCACGTAGAACGTGTACATCTCCGTGTAAGTCCAGTTTCCATCCAAGTCTGTAGCGTTTATGTAATAATATGTGGGTAATCCAAAGATCCAAGCGGCGCCTTCGGGGGCAATCGGATCCCTTATGCGGAAAGTCAGCGAAATTTCCACTATCTTGCCGTTCTCGGTAAACTTCTCATTCTCCTCACCGCTCCCGGGCCACGTGACATTCCACCACTCTCCGTAGCTCAAGTTCATGTCGTGGGAATAGAACACGGACACGCTCGCCACGCCTCCGGGATCCTTGACCTTGACAGTTATCTCGACCTCGGAGGTTACGGTCACGGTCGGAGGCCATTGAGAAACCTCCTCGATGATGGGACCGTCCCCTTTGCTGGCCGGGCCGACGTTGATGGCCTTGGCGGGCGCGGGCATGACGAGCACGAAAGCTAGCATAGCGGAGAGGAGTAGGGCGAGTTTCTGATACCTCCTCATACCGATTGCTTTTAGGACGGTTTTTTAATATGAGTTTAGATGAGCGTGGGGAGGTTCGCGAGAGTAGGAGCCCACAGCCACATTCGGGGCCTCGGTTTGAAGGGGCTGAAGGCCTTGCCCATCGCCGACGGGATGGTGGGCCAAACGGCCGCTCGGGAAGCCGCCGGGATCGTCGTCCGCATGATCAAAGAGGGCAAAATGGCGGGAAGGGCAATACTCCTAGCGGGTCCTCCCGGCACGGGCAAGACGGCCATAGCCGTGGCGATATCCAAGGAATTGGGGCCCGATGTCCCCTTCGTTTGCCTCAGCGGCTCGGAAATCTATTCCAGCGAGATAAAGAAAACCGAAGTCCTCATGCAAGCGATGAGGAAGGCCATAGGCGTGAGGATCCACGAAATGAGGAGAATCTACGAGGGAGAGGTCGCCTATCTCAACATAGAAATGGCGAAGCACCCCTACAACCCCTATTACCAAATCCCGAGGAAGGCGGTCATCAAGCTCGTCACGGAGGACGATAGCAGAACTCTCAGGGCGGGACCCGAAATAGCGTCCATGCTCGTCCAGCAGGGTGTCCAAGAGGGTGATGTCATCACGATCGACGCGGAAACGGGAAGAGTCGTGCGGATAGGGAGGTCAGAGAAAGCGCCGAAGGAATACGAACTTGAAGGGGTGGAGAGAGTCCCTAGGCCGAAAGGTCCCGTCGAGAAGGAAAAGGAGTTCGTCTACAACATGACCCTGCACGATTTGGACGAGATGCACGCGAGGAGGGGAGGTTTGCTGAGCTTGTTCTTCGGGGGAGGGGAGCGAGGAGAGATAGATCCCGAAGTCCGGAAGAGGGTGGACGACCTCGTGAGGACCATGGTGGAGGAGGGGAGGGCGGAGATCGTGCCGGGCGTCCTTTTCATAGATGAAGTCCACATGCTCGACATAGAAGCGTTCTCCTTCATCGCGAGGAGCATGGAAAGCGAACTCGCCCCCATCATCATCCTCGCCAGCAACCGAGGGGTCACGCGGATAAGGGGAACTGATTTAACGTCGCCCCACGGCATGCCCCTCGACCTGCTCGATAGGCTCCTCATCATAACGACCGAGCCATACAAGCCCGACGAGATAAGGGAGATCCTCAAGATAAGGGCGAAAGAAGAGGGCGTGAAGCTGAGCGATGAAGCCCTAGAAAAACTCGTCGAGATAGGGGACAGGCACTCGCTGAGGTACGCGGTACAGTTGCTGACCCCCGCTAGCGAGGTGGCGAAGGAGGAAGGGAGGGAAACCGTAACACCCGAGGACGTCGAGAAAGTTTACGGGCTTTTCTCGGATGTCAGTCGCTCCGTTGAAGTTCTGAAGAAGTACGAAGAACGCATGATGAAGTGAGGCGATTCGGCTCGGTTCTTTAATGAGGGGGTTGCAAATTCCTTGTCGCTTTTTGTAGAAGAAATTTTGCCCGTTCTTTTATCCCAAAATCTTAAGGAATGGTGCTCGTCGTCGTGGAAGGCGTTTCGGGAGCGGGCAAGACGACGCTCATGCGTTCGGTTAAGCGGGGGTGGTTGGTCTTCGAGGACGTGGGGAGCGAGCTCATGGCAAAAGGCTTCCCCGTGGGAATAAGAGCCACGGATTTCGTCGAAAAGGAGATCATGTTGCGTGAGTTCGCTCGAAGCGAGCGCTACCGAGTCTTGTTGGAGCGAGGAATGAAGGTGCTGGCCGAAGGAGATCACCTGCTGAACCTCGCCTACGCGAAGACCCGCAAGGAATTCGGCATCACGAATTTCTACGAGCGTTACAAGAGGGAATACCTCCGCAGAAGGTCACGAATACCCAAACCGAGGGCGTACGTGCGGGTCGTTGTGGAACCGGAAATAGCCTACGAAAGGCTCCGCGAATCGGGGAAGTTCCTCCCCCTCGAATTCATCGAAAGGCTCGTCGAGAACTTGGAAGAGGTGCACGAGCTCGAACCCGAAATACCCGTTTACTGCGTGGAGAACAACGACGAAAGCGGCTTGGAGAAATTCAAGGAGTTGCTTCGCCGATTATCGGGCGGACAATAGCCCCCTTTTCTACGTCCACCAGCCCTCGGTCGGTTATCCTCAGCGATGGGATGGCCGAAAGCGAGATGAAGGACAGTGCCATGAACGGCTCAGATAACGTGCAACCCAAGGCTCTCGCCCGCTCAAGGAGGCGTTCGTATTTGTCGCAGACGCTTGCCGGGTCTCCGTAGCTCATCAAACCGGCCACAGGCAAGGGCAACACGTGGCACGCGCTCCCGTCGCTGACAGCGAGACCTCCGGAGCACTCTTCTAAGGCCTTAGCGCAGAGGAGCATGGCTTTCGAATCGGCGCCCACCAAGACCATGTTGTGGCTGTCGTGGGCGACGGTGGAGGCTATAGCCCCCTTGCGGAGCCCAAACCCCTTGACGAACCCCTTGCCTATCGTCCCCTTCTTGCCGTGTCTTTCGACGACAGCGGCCAACAATACGTCCTCGTCGGTGGATGGCGCGACGTAGCCTCCTTCGCAAGGGAGCTTCGCCGTGAGCTTATCGGTGAGCAGGGAGCCTTCGCGAACCCCGATTACTAGAACTTCGGCCTCGTCGGAAGGGCATGGAACGAGAAAAGAAGAAGGGTCGAGATCGGGAATCTTGACCGTTTTGGTGCTCCACTCCGGCCAGGAAATTCGAGGAGGAGGGCGTAGAAGCTTGCCTCTCTTCACGACGAGCTCGCCTCCTACGAACACATCCCGGACCTTCACTCCCTCGAGATCCTCGAGAATCACCAGATCGGCGTATCTCCCAGGCGCGATGACCCCCAACCGAGCCTCCAATCCGAAGCGCGACGCAGGGCGTAGCGTGATACAAGCGATCGCCTCCAGCGGATCCATGCCCAGTTCTATTGCCGTCCTAGCCGCTCGATCGAGGTAGCCTTTCCTCAGAAGGTCGCAGACGTGGATGTCGTCGGCGCAAAAGCACACTCTCTGGAACGAAGCTCCGGCCTCCAGCAATTTCGGCAATATCCTGACAAGGTCCTGTGATAAGGAGCCGAGCCTCAGCATGCACCAAACTCCCCGGCGCAATTTCTCCAGACACTCCCCACCTTCGACTATCTCGTGATCCGAGGAAGGGCCCGAAGAGAAGTAAGCGTCCATTTCTTCGGGCGATAGGGAAGGGGCGTGTCCATCCACGGGCTTCCCGGCTTCGAAGGCCAGCCGAATCTTCTTGAGGGCTTCCTCGTCCCTTCTGAGCAAGGAGGGAATGTCCATGAACTCCCCCAGGGCGACGAATTCCTCCCTCTGGAGCAAATCCTCGATGTCGTTCATCGAGATGGTTCCTCCAGAAGTCTCCAAATCGGGGAAGGGGGGCACGCAACTTGGGACGGTGAAGAAGAACCTCATGGGGGCTTTCTTGCTGTTCTCCACCATGAGCAAGACGCCTTTCTTGCCGAGGACATTCGCTACCTCGTGGAGGTCGGTCACGACGCACGTAGTTCCGTGAGGGAGGCAAGCTTCCGCGAACCGTTCGGGGGTTAGCAAGGAGCTTTCCACGTGGACATGGGGATCCACGAAGCCTGGGCAAACGTAACCGCCCCTCGCGTCGAAGGTAGGGATTCCGCTCTTCTCCTTAAAGCCTGCTACTCGACCGTTTTTCACCCATATCGGAACGTCCAGAACTTCTCCGCTCGCTACCGAAACCAGAGCTCCGTTGAGGACGACGAACTCCTCCATCGTTAGGCTTATTGGGGATCGTTCGTTATGATTTGCGGCGATGAGCCGTACTCCCGGCACTGAGGCACGCCAATGATGTGCTGGGTTTCAGCGAGCCGCAAGCCTATTTTGTTGAAGGAATACCTTGAGGTGTTGTGGCCGGATAAGTTCGGGAGAGCCCTCCTCAAACCCCGTGAGTTCAGCGGCGAGGTACGGGAAGTCGCTTTCTTCGAGCCATTACTGATTGTGGCTTCGGTCTCGTTCGTGCTTTGCCTAGTCGCGGTCTCGTCGGCGCACAGGTGGTTGAGGTTCTTGGGAATTTCCCTGCCAGCGGGGATATCCTTAGCGATTTCCGTGCTGGGGATGGTGGCCTTCCTCGTCCACTGGTTCATCTGGTCGGGGCTCGTCCACCTCTTCGCGAAGCACGCCTTTAAAGGGGAAGGCGATTTCATGAACCTCCTCAAGGCTTTCGGGTACTCGCACGGGACATTCTTCTTGGCAGTTATTGGGGGATTGTTGATCCTCCTTTCCCCCGTTGCCTTTCTTCCTGCTTGGTTGTTAACGGTAGCGTCCCTGGTGTGGATGTTGGGCCAGCAACTTTGCTACGTCACGGAGTTTGAGAAGCTCGATTTCGACAAGGCGATAATGACCCTCCTCTTCCCCATCTTCATCTACCTCGCCCTAGCTTGCGTCCTAGTAAGCACGGCTTGGGTGATTCTATGAGGGTCGATGCGGCGAGGGCGGTCGGAGTCCTCTTCCTCGCAATCCTAGCGGCGGGGGTCCTCGTCGCTTCTTTGGAACTCGCTTCCCTCATACCCACTAGGCAACTGAGGTGGGCTTGCGAGGAAAGGGGCACGTCGGTGATCGAGCTGGAGGGAGGGGAAGAAGTGGAGGAGGTCGAGATTAGGGTGGGATTTGGCGAGGTTATCGTGGAGCAGGTGTACTCGGAAGCCGTAGCGGTCAACTTCACGTACTGGTGCCCCGAAGGGTCAGCGCCCGTGGTGGAATTGGAACGCGTGGGAGGATTGCTCAAAGCGAGGTTCCTCGCCCGCAGGGCGGTAGTGAAAGTCCTCGTCTCCACTTACTTGCCCTCGAGACTCGCCGTGTACGTCGGCTACGGCGGGGTCGAGATCAAGCAGTATTGGAACCCGCAGGCGTTAGACGTTTACATGGGCTACGGAGAAGTCGAGCTAGGCGTTTTCTTCGACTACGGGAACTCCAGCATAAGCGTAAGGCAAGGTAGCGGGCGCCTTTCCTTCAGCTTTAAGAGCAGGGAAAGCGTGTCCAGCCTCGTCGAGTGTTATACGGGCGGAAGTATCGTCCTAATGGAGCAGGAAGGGTTCTCCGTCGAAAGAGGACCTAAAAGCGTGGTCGCTTCTCACGGGGAGTACCTCAAGGCGGCCTCGAACGTGAGGATCGCCATCTACCAGGGGTTCGGCGACTGCTTGCTATATTTAGGAGTTTTCCCATGATCGACGCCCACTGTCACGTGAGCGACCCGGATTTCGAGGGGAGGAGGGATTCTATCATCAAGAGGGCAAAGGAAGCGGGAGTCCTCGCCATCGTCGATTGCGGACTCGGGCTCGATTGTGCGAGGATTTCGTTGGAGCTGAGCAAAAAATACAGAGGGTACGTGTTCTCCACCGTTGGGCACGACCCATGCGAGTTCGGAGGAGTGGGGGAAGTCCTCGCGTTTATCGAGGAGAACTCGGACAAAATAGTCGCCGTGGGGGAAGTGGGGCTCGACTACTACTGCGTTAGGGAGGGCGGATTGAGGGAGAAGCAAATGGAGATTTTCAAGGGGTTCGTGAAGCTAGCCGAAAGGCTCGATCTCCCCCTAGTCGTCCATTCGAGAAGCGCGGGTAAGTACGCAGTAAAAGCGCTAATCGAATGGGGGGCGACGAGGGTCCTCATGCACGC
>CAYNNH010000066.1:0-6498 GCA_964398605.1 uncultured Nitrososphaerota archaeon
CAAGGTGTCGAAGAGGGCAAGGGACGTATACTTGCACATGATCATGCTGTCGAGAACGGCAAAAACGTCCTGCATGAGCTTCACGAGCCTCGCCTTACCCTTCGTGGTGAGCGGGTTTAAGTACCTAGGCATGCTCAGTATCTCGCTCGCGATGAGGTACGCTTGCAAGTGATCCCCTCCCCTGTTCGCCGTCGCGTAGGCGAGCCCCATGCCCTGGGCGCCCCTTGGGTCGTAAGCGGGTAGCTCCAATCCCTTCACGTGCATCGCGAACTCCTTCCCGCCTATTTTTTCGGAGATCCTCTTCACTCCTTCTGCTATGAGGTCGCCTATTCCCTCCCTCATGGCCGTTTTTCTTACCAATTCTACGAGCTTCCTCCCGTCCCCCCAGCGTATTTCTTCCTCGATTCCCGCTTCTTTCAGAATCCCCCTCTCGTAGCACTCCATGAGGAAGGCGACGATGTTCCCGAAGGAAATGGTGTCGATCCCGTACTCGTCGCAGAGGTGGTTCGCCTTCGCTATGCTTTCGAGGTCCGAAATCCCGCAGTTCGCCCCCATGGACCATATGCTCTCGTACTCGGGTCCCTCGCTCTCCGTTCCGTCGGGCAATCGAGTCAACCTGCCGCAGGCTATTGGGCAAGCGTAACACGCCCTTTTCCCCTTCACGAACGCCCTCTGGAGGGCTTCCCCGCTTATCGCTTCCTTCCCTTCGAAAGTCCCGTACCTGAAGTTCCTAGTGGGGAGGATGCCCGCTCGGTCTATTATGTGGACAAGACAAGCCGTCCCATATCGCCCTAGGAGGTCTCCCGTTATGGGGTTGCGCATGAGGATGTCCCTTACCTTCTCCGCTTCCCTCTTCAGCGCGTAGGGGTTCGCTACTTCCACTTTTCCTTTGCCTTTCACCGCGATGGCCTTGAGGCGTTTGGATCCCATCACGGCCCCAAGCCCTCCCCTGCCCGCCGCTCGGTGCTTGTCCGCCATGATCGCGCTTATCCGAACCTTGTTCTCCCCCGCGGGACCTATGCTCACGACCTTGCAACCGGGGTGCTTCGACTTGAGGTAGTCCTCGCAAGCCCCCGTCGTTTTCCCCCATAGCTCGCCAGCCTCCACGATTTCCGCTTTCCCGTCTTCGATGTAGAGGTAAACGGGTTCTTCGCTCCTGCCCCTTACTACTATCCCGTCGTAGCCCGCTTTCTTAAGCTCCACGCCGAAGAAGCCGCCGCAATTGGAGGTCGAAATCGCCCCCGTGAGGGGGCTCTTAGACGTGACGCTGAACCTCCCCGTGGACGGAACTACCGTGCCCGTGAGAGGCCCAGTGAAGAACGCTAGGACGTTGTCCTCCGATAAAGGGTCTATTTTCGGCTTGAGGGAATCGTAAACGATCTTAGAAGCGTATCCCCTCCCGCCTATGTACTGCGCGGCTTTTTCCCAATCGATTTCCTCCTCTTCTACGACCCTCCCGCTAAGGTCAACGTGCAAGATTTTGCCGGCGTATCCGCAGGGCACTTCCTTTTATTAAAAAAGCGGAAATATGTGGATGCTCGGCTCCTTCGCGGGGAGGCATTTCGTGGCACTTCTCGTTTTGTGGACGTTGCTTTCTCCTCTTTTCACGGGCTACTCGGCTCTATTTCCCCTCCCCGAACACCCCCTCCTCTTGGAAATTTCCTTGCGCTACGTGAACAACGGCTCGAAGGATTGGCTCATCAACGAGTCCTTCCGCTCCTTCGAGATGTTCATCAACGACAGTTGCCAGACGATCTTCTTCTCTTCGCTCTCCTCCGTGCAGAAAGTCTTCGAGGACGCGGACGGCAACAAGTACGCCGTTCTCGGGGAAGATGTCGTGCTTCACCCGGGCGAATCGCTACTTTTCTCGGTTTCCTACCGCGTGGAGTTAAGGGAACGAGAAATACCGCCTTTCCAACGGGCGGGCAATTTGAGCGACGTGCCTTCCGACCTCGCAGATCGCTATTGCAAGCCTTCAGGTCCTTGGAGGTACGACGAGGGAGGCGCGTGGAACAACCTCACCGAACTCGCCCAAAACCTCACGCGGGGGAAGTCGAACGCTTTAGAGGCCCTCTACGCTCTGGCCAGTTGGGTTAAGCGGAACGTGCTGTACCAAGTCCACGAGTTGCCCCTTTACCCCAACGAGACCTTTCTGAAGCGGGAAGGAGATTGCGACGACTTGGCGAACCTGCTGATCGCCCTCTGCCGAATGGTGGGGTTGCCCGCCTACCTCGAGCTGGGCTTCATATACTACCCTAGCCACGAAGAATCGTCCGCTGCTTGGAATGGCTCCGTCCTGATAGAATCCGAGAACATCGCTTGGCACGGGTGGGCGATGGTCTACTTGCCCAACGTGGGCTGGGTTCCCGCCGACTTCTTCGCCTACAGCCCCGACGTGGACAACTCCACCTTGATCGTCCGCTCCGCCCTGTACTACGCTCACGCCGTCCGTTGCATAAAAATAGTAAACGAGGACTACGTCCTCTCCTACCGAAACTACCGGGACTTCCTCCTGAAAAACGGCTACCGATTGGAAGAGCGGTTCTCGCTGAGGGAGCTCGTCCCCCCGCCTTGGTACGTGGAACTCCTCTCCTCTTTCTGGTTCCGAGTCTCCTGCGCGACGGCCTCAGCCATAGTTATAATAGTCTTGGTCGTAGCTTGGAGGAAGTGTCGAAAACGCGCCTTGGAGGTTTCGCGGTTGCCCTCATCGTCGCCCTCTCCCTCGTAAGTCAGGCCTTTCCCGAGGATTTCCACTACTACGTCTCGTACGTCATCGAGGAGAAGTACATCATCCGCAACGGGGGGAACGCCTCTTACCCCTTCCTCATGGGGGAGCGCTACTTAGGCGTGTTCCTCAACACGAGTTTCCAGAAGGTTAAGGTTCGACGCTTGAACGTCCTCGTCGGGCCTCCTGGAGAGGAGTCGCCCATCCAATCCCCTGCGAAGTCGATAAACGGGACTTCGGGAACGGCCGAGCTTAACCTCCCCAGCGAACTCGCCCCCGGGGAGCAACTCGTCATAGACGCCGAGTTCGTCGTCTACGTGAGCGCCAAAATACCCCCGGCCATCCGTCCTGAGGACAGCGGTTACCTCAGCGACATCGACCCGTCCCTCGCGAAGTACTGCGCCCCCGTCGGGCCTTGGAACTACACGCAGAACGCGACGGGATGGGATCAAGTTAGGGCGATATGCAAGCAAATCGCAGGGGAGAATTACCGGGAGAGGAAGGTCCTCGACCTCGTCCTCGCCTTCGTCGATTGGATTAACCGTAGCATAGCTTATCCGCGAGCTCCCCACGAAACGGGCTGGTATCCAAACACGACGATCCTCATGCGCGAAGGGGACTGCGACGACCAGTCGAACCTCCTCATCGCTTTCTGCAGGATGGTAGGCATTCCCGCATACCTCCAAATCGGTTGCGTGTACCTCATGGGGCCCGAGTACGAGACGATCGTTTACTCCGCGTGCGAAGGGCACCTCTCCTACCGCGGTAGCCACATAGGCTGGCACGGATGGGCCATGATCTACGTGCCGCCGTGGGGCTGGCTTCCCTTCGACACCACGTGGGGCGTCCAGCTGGGGGGCACCTTGCTCTCAGCCGTGAGGCATGCGCTCGTTCAATCCGTCAACACGGTCGTCTACCAGAACATCGTCGAGGAAGATTACATCGCGGAGTCCTTGAAGGGGATGCACGTCATGAGGGAATACGGCATTTACGTGACCGAGGAGGAGAACATGCGCCTCCTCGGCATAGCCCCCGAGTACGGTCCCTCTTCCTTCCAGAGCATCTTCATAACCCTGTCGGGGATAGGCTTCCTCGTCGCGGGAGTCGTGGGGATCTTCCTCTACGCGAGGAAAAAAGCTTCTTCCCCGCCTGGCTACGTGAAGATTCCCGTCTACTAGAAGCGGTCGTAGTGAATGAGGTCCTTGTAGTTCTTCCTCACGGGAGCGCTCGGGGTTTCGGCGGGGTAACCGACCGCTATGATGGCGACGGGCCTACAGCCGAAGGGTATGCCGAGCAGTTCCTTCACGGCTTGCTCGTTAAAAGCCCCCACCCAACAAGTCCCGAGCCCCATTTCCGTTGCCACTAGGAGCATGTTCTGAATGGCGGCCGCCGTGTCCTGTATGCAGTAGAGGGTTCTCCCCCTGTCCCCGTAGGCGTACGCGGATCTCCTCTCGTCGGCCACAACTACTATGTCGACGGGAGCTTTCTCAATGAACCTCTGGTTGTACGCGGCTTCCGCGAGCTTCTTCCTGATTTCTGGGTTGCGAACGACCACAAACTCCCAAGGCTGAACGTTGCCTGCCGAGGGAGCCCACGTCGCCGCTTCGATCATCTTCAGGATTTTCTCTTCTTCAACGTCGCGATCTTGGAAAGAACGGATGCTCCTCCTCTTCTTGATGGCCTCCCAAAGCTCCATTTCAAGAAACTAGCGAGTCCGCTTTAATGCGTTCCCGTTGCGGATATAACCAGCGGCAACTAGCTAAACGTGATGACCTTGACCTGGCCTGATCCGTGATGAGCCCACGAAAAGCTGATCAGCGAGCCCCCGCCACCGTGGCTTCCCGGATCCTTATGGAGGGCGTCACGATCCCCATGACGTTGCGCACGTCGGCGCCCACCCTGTCGATTTTCTTGAAGAAGTCGAGCATGTTGATGGCTACGGTCGCCTGCTTGACGGGGTACGCTATCGAGCCCCTCTCGATCTTGTAGCCCGCCGCCACCAAGCCGGAGAAGTCTCCCGTCGCTAGATTGGGAGCGTCCCACGTGTACTTCATCAGTATGCCTTCCTCCACCTCGCCGACGAGGTCGTCCAGCGAGCCCTTTCCGGGTTCTACGACGATGTTCGTGTGCCCCACCGCGGGAGGTTCCCTGAAGTCCCACAGCATCTCCCCTCTAACGGCGTTCCCCGTGCTTTCCAAGCCTTCCTTGCCCGCCGTGTAGCTGTCGTATATGAAGCCCTTCAAAACGCCCTTCTCGATGAGGACCTTCTTCCGCGTCGAAACCCCTTCGGCGTCGAAGGAGAAGCTCCCAACTCCGCCGGGGATGGTTCCGTCGTCGTACACGGTGAGTAGCTCGCAACCTATCTGCTCGCCCTTCCGCCCGCAGAGATAGGACCTCCTCCTCTGTATGTTGTCGGCGTCGACACCTTCCCCGATGCCTATTTCGAAGATCCTCGCCAAAGCGAGGGGGGCGAAGACGACTTCCATCTTCTTCGTCTCGATCTTCTTCGCCCTTAGCGAATTCACCGCCTCCCTCGCCGCCATTTCTCCCACGAACTCGGGCTTTATGTCGGACAATTTCCTCGAGTAATCGAACTCGAATCCCGAGGACATCTCGCCGTTCTCCTTGGCCGATACTTCCGCCCCCATGCCCACCAAGGTGAGCTTCTGGTAACGCTCGATGCCGAGGGAGTTCACGACGGCCATTTCTTGCGAAACGGCATCGGCATCCACGTTGATGGAGTAGACCTTCTCGAGTTTCGCGGCGTCCATGGCCCTCAAGACGAGCTCCACGACCTCGTCCGTCTCCATTTCCGCCACTTTGGGGTCGAATAGATCGGCCACTTCCCCTTTCTCCTTGGGCGATGGAAGGGACTTGAAATCGGGGTCCTCCGTTCCCGCGTTCGCCTCCTTTACCGCCTTTCTCACAGCTTCCTCGATCAGCTTCTCGTCGAACCTCGTGACGTACGCGTACCCCATGGCCCCCTTGCGGGAGAACGCCCTAACGCCTACCCCCCAATCGACGATGCTCCTCGCGAGCTTGAGGGCGCTTTTCTCCGTCTTCACTTCGACGCTTCGCACTTTCGTGACAAAAGCCTCCGCTTGGTACGCCCCGAGCTCTTCTGCCTTCTTAACGGCGAACTCGCCCAGAGAAATGAGCTCGCTCATGCCATCCCCCCTACGACGATTTCCTTAACCCTTATATGGGGTCCTCCCGTCGTCACCCTCGCCCACTGCCCGTCCTTCCCGCAGTGGCCCGTCCGGTAATCGAGGTCCTTGCCCACCGCGTCGACATTCATGAGGACTTCGAGCGTGAGGCCCGAGAGAGCCGCGTCCCTGTGGGGAATTTCTTCGAGCTTCCCGTTTACTATCTTGTACGTTTCCCTAGCCTTGAACATGAACTGCCCTTTCCCCGTATCGACGTAGCCGTACCAACCTCCCTTAGCGTAAATGCCTTCCTTCACGCCCTCCACCATTTCCTCGAAAGTCCAATCTCCCGGGGCGACGAACGTGTTGCTCATCCTTATGATGGGCTCCCTCCCGTAGGAATCCGCCCTAGCGTTCCCCGTCGACTCCACTCCCATTCGGGAAGCCGACTCCAGGTTGTGCATGAGCTCTTTGAGGATCCCGTGGTCGACGATCACCTTCTTCCTCGCCTTCACGCCTTCGTGGTCGTAAGGGAAAGAGCCGTAGAGCCCCGGTATCGTCGGGTCGTCGACAACGCTTACCACCTCCGAGCCCACTTGCTTGCCCAATTTCCCTTCGACTACGGAC
>CAYNNH010000067.1:0-6348 GCA_964398605.1 uncultured Nitrososphaerota archaeon
GGACTATATCTACTGGACTGCCCTAATATTCTCCACATACAGCGCCGTTGGGAACTTCGCCCCCTTCCTCGAAGTGGGGTCCGCCCTCTACCTAGAAGGCAGACACAAACGTTGTTCCGCTTTGCCCTACCTCGTTGTTCCTTTCATCGTGAATGTGTTCGTATGCTGGGCTGCTTTGCTTTCCATCGCTTTCCGAAGGAAGAACAGATGGAGGAAAACCGTTCACAACGGTTCCAACGTGATAGTATGATCCCGCTTTTGCCCGTCATCATATGGCTGATTGTCCTTGCATTGATACTCGCCATCATAATTCCGTCCTTGATAGCAATCGAGAAGACGAGCGAACCCCTTGCCGTCCCCCAAGAAACGGTGAAAAGTCGGCTAGAAAGTCCTCCCAAATTCCGGAAACCAAGGCTCGGCAGGCTCAGATCGTTCAAACTTATGGGGGCGGAAACCCTAAGCCCCAACACTTTCTTCGTTCGCGGCGACCTCGAGATTCCGTCACGCAGCAAATTCGAAGGGAACCTCATAGTCGATGGCTACCTTCGCGTGAAAGATCACTGTGCCCTTGCTGGGGACTTCCGTGCCAACAAGGGCATATTCCTCGCCGACCATTGTTACGTAAACGGGAACTTGGTTTCCGAAGGGGATGTTTACCTAGGCGAGCTGTCCGTCGTAACGGGAGTTGTCTATGGCAAGAGCGTGGAACTGGGGCCCAAGAGCAAGGTCAAGGCCGCTATATCTCCCTTAAAAGTCCGCTTAGGCATAGGCTCTCAAACGCTCGAGGTCCGCGCTCCAAGAGTTGAGCACGTCGGTCTGACGTTCTCCACGGGAGTGAAAGAATTGGACGATTTGCTCGGAGGAGAATTGCCCTTGGGGTTCCACGTTCTCTTGCAAGGTCCCCCTACCTTCGACAGGGATGTGTTCTACCTAGAGTTCTTGAAGTGGTGCGTCAGGAACAAAATACCGATCGTCGTCGTTTGGAGCACCCCTACCAAGGAGCTTTTCCGCGTGCTATCCGACGCGGGCATCGATATCGATTCCTTGGCTTCAGAGAGGATGTTCTCTATCGTCGATTACTACACAGGGAAGGTGGAGCGAACGGGGAGGGTGATCGAGAAAAGAGGCTTTTCATACGTGGTTTCCCCTGACCCTTCCAGCATAGCGTTGGGCATAGTGACAGCTCTTTCTGAGCTAGCGGAAAGTCCCCGCAAAGCCCTCATAGCCGACATACTTTCCCCTATGCTCATGGACTTTTCCCCCGATACCGTGTATAAGTTCGTTGAGAGTATCTTGCCCAAATTGGACGAGCAAAACGCCATATCGTTCTTTACGCTTGACTCGGGCGTCCACGATGAAAGGGCCGTCCTTTTATTGCACAGGTTGTTCAGCGCCGTGCTAGATATAAGGCTTGAGCAAGTGGGGAAGAAGATAACGAAGTCCATAGGAGTTCTAAAAGTGGAAGGAAGGCCCGTCGAGACGCGTTACGTCTCCTATAAATTCGAGAAAGGGAAAATTAAGTTCGAGAAATGAGTGAAATCGAGCGCGTTCCCACGGGGATAAAAGGCTTTGATGATTTGGTAGGAGGAGGTTTCCCAAGGGGTTCCATCATTCTCGTAGCCGGGGTTGCGGGCGCTGGTAAGTCGATTTTCGGCATGCAATACCTTTACTATGGTGCGGAGTTTTGCGGAGAGCCGGGCATCTTAATTGTCGTGGAGGAAAGTGCGCAAAGCCATCGCGAAACCGCCCGTTTGTTGGGCATGAACTTCTCCCGTCTTGAGGAAGAAGGAAAGGTCGTCATCCTCGACATAGGCGCCATAAGGAAGAAAATAGGCATGGAAGAATCGACGATTCCAGGGCTTTGGGATATCGCGGAGATAGTGGAAAAGTTGACCAAGAAATTGTCCGCTAAGAGGTTAGTCATAGATTCTCTCACCGCTCTGACGTTTAAGTATGAGTCGCTGGCGAAAATGCGCATCGATATGTTCCGTCTGTTCTCCAAACTCAAAGCTTTGGGTCTTACTTCATTGGTCCTCACGGAACTTGAAGAGGGGAAGCCTTCCATTAGCCGGTACGGGATGGAGGACTTCTTGGTCGACGGAATCGTGATCCTCGGTAGGGAGCGTGTGGGCTCCCACTACCGACGTTGGATCGCAGTCCCTAAAATGCGCCACACGAAGCACTCCCTCGAGCTCGTTCTCATGGACATAACGGACGAGGGTATTGTAGTCTACAAGGAAGCCCCCATGGTTTGAGCAAGTACGGGATCCCCTCGAAGGGATTATCCCTCATTCGGCCTTTTGACCCTTGGAAGGGAGAGCTCTGCACGTGCCCCCCAAAGTACAACTTCTGCCCTTACACGGGCTGTTCTCACGCGTGCGTGTACTGCTACATAACCTCCTACATCCGGGATCCTTTCCGGGCTAGGCCCAAGAAAAACCTTTTTCCTAGACTGGGGCGCGAACTCGCTAGGGTAGATCCGCGATTCCCGATTTCCATGTGCAACAGTTCCGATCCTTACGTGCCTCAAGAGAAGGAGCTAAAACTGACTAGGCGTGCTCTGTCCATGATCTTGCGCTTCGACCTCAAGGCCATTATCGTCACCAAGTCCGACCTCGTCGCTCGAGACGCCGACATCCTGCGCAAGGGGAAGTTCTCCGTCAGCATGACCGTAACGACGCTCGACGAACGCAAAGCTAGGAGGATGGAGCCCCTCGCCCCTCCTCCAAGCCGGAGGCTACGCGCTTTGAAAACGCTAGTTCGGGAAGGCGTTCCCTGCTCCGCTAGGGTCGACCCCATTATTATTGGCTACAACGACGAAGGGCTCGAGGAATTGATCGAGAAGTTGGCCGAATGCGGCGTTTCCCACGTCACTTCTTCCACGTATAAAGCGAAACCGGATAATTTCAGGAGGCTCGTATCGGCTTTTCCCGAGCTGAAGGACACGCTTTACGAGCTGTATTATGAGAAAGGTGAGCTCGTAGGGAGGGTACGTTACATGCCGAAGAAAATCCGCTACGGGATCTTGAAATGCGTGAAGCAACTCGTCGAAGAGCAGGGAATGACTTTTGCCGTTTGCAGGGAGGGATTCCCGAACCTCAACAGCGGCGAGAGCTGCGACGGAACGCATCTCATTCCGGAAGCCCGCTAAAGCTATAAGGCCTCTTTGCTTCCAACTTTGAGCGGCGGTCGTCTAGCCTGGTAGGACACTGGCCTCCCGAGCCAGTGGTCGCGGGTTCAAATCCCGCCCGCCGCACTAAATGGGCGGCCTCGTCATCCTCCTTTTCTGGGGAGGGAGCTTCGTCCACTTCACGAAGTCCTCGTCGGGCGGATACTTTTCGTAGAGTTCCCTCCTCCTCGCCTCAAGGAGTTTCGCCCTCTTCCCCTCGAACTCCGCGGCGCACATCGGCTTGCTTATCTTCCGCTTGCACCACTTCCTCCACCCGGGATCCCTCAAGAGGTGGTGGTCGACGACGAGCGTCCCCGCCTCATCGAGCTTCCTCATGTTCTCGAGGGCCATTTCCAGCTCCTTTTCGCCCACCCGGTAGCCCTTGAGGTAAAGAGGAGGCCCTCCCACGTAGACTAGGTTGGCCCGAAGCCCGAGTATGAAATCCGTCGCTTCTCCGTCCATCGGTCCCTGTACATCGGGAGCGTGCACGAACTTCTCTCCTTCCCGCTCGACCGAGCAAATGAGCACGTATCCCAAGGCCGTTTTCGGAGGGCCGTGCCAGAAAGGCCTCGAGAACATTATCCTCGTGTCTCCGATACGGAACGTCCGTCCGTCCGCGACCTCGACTTTCTCCGCCACTTCCAAAACCCTCTTGTGGAACATGTATCCCCTCATGCGCTGGCTGAAGTTGACGTTCGACCTGAAGTCCTTCGCTAGCACGATCTTTCCTTCGTAGAGAGCCGATGCTATTTCCTCGTTGCTCCAGATGAACGTGTAGTTCTCGAAGAAGGGCTTGAAGTGATCCCAGTGGTAATGGCTTATGGTGAGCACGTCGCACTTCTCGGCAATTTTCAAAATTTCACGAGTAGCCTTCTCGACTGCCCTGTACTCCTTTGGGTGAGGAAAGAGCCCATATCGCTTCCCCAAAGCGGCGGAAGGATCGAGCAAGATCCTAACGTCGGGAGTTTCGACGAGGACGCACATAGAACGCACACCCATGCTCTCGGCGGAAACCATTCGGACTTTAATCCTCCTGAGGGGCTCACCACTCAAGATCGTCATCACGATTCAGCAGGGGTAGGCCGATCATTGCAAATATTTACAAGCCGCTCCTTAAGACTTGAGCGTTTGTCGGGGGAAAGGAAATCCATCTTGCTGGTAACTTCCCGCCCTAGAAGGGAGAACTTCGCCCAAATAGAAGCGCTAGACTCCTTGCTTCCGAAGGATCCGAACGCGACCCTCGAGGAAACGCCGTTTAAGGGGGTCTTCCTCGTGAGGACATCGCTGGACGCGGACGTAGCTTATCGGTTGCTCAAATCCCCTACGAATCCTTCCATCGCGCGGGTGGTGCCCTTCCTGAAGTTGCTCGAGAATCCATCGACCGAAGAGATAATACGGGCTTGCGTCGAGGTTTGCAGCTCCATTCCCGAGGGGACGAAAGTAGCCGTGAGGTGCAAACTCAGGAAGAGCCCGCTCTCTCCGGGCGAATTGGAAGCGAAAATCGGGGAGGCTCTCGTTCAAAACCTCAATTTGAAAATCGATCTAAAGAGTCCTGAGCGAGTCGTGCGCGTCGAAGGCTTGGGGGATGTGGTGGGGGTCGGCGTTCTCCCTTAACTTTCACATATGTCTTTCCTAACTGGCATCAGAATCGTACAATAAGCATAAATTAGACATAACACTTCCTCGATGGCAATCATACGGGATCACCGGTACTTCGACGTGTCCTTCGTGCCGGAGAAGCTCCTCCATAGAGACGATGCCCTCAAAGCCCTTTTCGCCCACTTTGAGCCGTGCCTAAAGGATCCCACTTTCTCGACGTGCGGGATCGTACAAGGTCCTTTCGGCGTTGGGAGAACATCGCTCACGAAGTTCTTCGGGAGGGAAATCGAGCGGAAGGCCGAGGAACTAAGTTCCGCGGTGAAATACGTCCACGTCCCTTCGAGGGACATAATCTCCCGCCTCAAGTATGTCCACGTATCGTGCTGGGCTGTTCGATCCTTCCACGGGATAATGCTCGAAGTCATAAAGGCGATAAACCCGAGCTTTCCCGAAAGGGGCTACTCGCCCGAGGAACTCATCAGACACCTCGATCGGGAACTCAAGGAGAAAAACATGCACGTCATCGTTTGCCTCGACGACGCCGACTACCTCATAAACGCTTGCGGCGCTTATCCCTTCTACGAGCTGTCTAGGTTCGGCGAGTATGCGAAGGAATCCCGTCTTTCCGTCATAACCGTTATAAGAGACCCAAAATCGCTGAGCAAACTCGACGATCCTACGCTGAGCACTCTGAAAAGGTGGCACATTTACCTCAAGCCGTACACTTCGTCCCAGTTAGCGGATATCCTCATGGAAAGGGCGAAGCGAGGCCTAAGGAAGGGTTCGTACACCGACGAGGTGATTCGCTACATCGCTGACAAGGCGGAAACGGACGGCCAAGGGGCCGCCCGATATGCCATTATGGTCTTGTATGAAGCAGCCCTCAAGGCCGAGATGGACGGTTGTAACATGATATATCCCAACCACGTCCGCCTAGCCGCGTTTGAATACGACAAGCTATGGCCAATTGAGGAAGTTAAGGAAAAAATGAAGAACGCCACGTTGCACGAGAAGTTGCTCTTGCTCGCCATAGCTAGGTACATGAAAAACCGGCCAGAAGCGTGCTACGCTCCAACGGGAGAGATAAAAGAAGCTTATCACGTCGTGTGCGAGGAGTTCGGCCAGAAACCGCAAGGACACACGAGGCTCTGGCAAATGCTGAGGGAACTCTCCCACCTAGGCCTCATAAGGAAGAAGAAGGCGAGGTACGGCAGGGGGATGACGAGCCTCATATCCCTAGAGTTCCCGCCAGAAGACGTAGAAACTTTCCTCGTAGAGGAATTGAGGGGGAAGTAATGGACTTGGAAGAAATACTTGGGAGCAGGGGCAAGATAAGAATTCTGCGAATCCTCGCCGAGTTCGGCGAGATGTACCTCTCGGAAATAGCCAGAAAGGCCAATTTGAACGTTACTACGACGTTAAAACACCTAGAATTGCTCAAGAAAGCGGGCATCGTTCGGGAGAAGAGGTTCGGAAGGATCAGGATTTATAGCTACGCTTTTGACGACGGGAGGGCTCGCATTATTAAGGAATTCTTCGAGAAGTGGGACAACTTTAACGGATGAGGTTCGCCTTACGCG
>CAYNNH010000068.1:0-6167 GCA_964398605.1 uncultured Nitrososphaerota archaeon
TTAGTAGCCTAACGTGCCGGAATATGGGATGCCCCCTTTTCCCCCGTTCGCGATAATACCTCCCCCAGGGAGAGTCCGCTGGCACGATGCTGACGATGAGATGCCCTCCCCTTTTCAGAACTCTCCTGGCTTCTCGGATGAACTTCCTAGGTTCCTTGGCGAAAGCTAAGACCAAAATCAAGGCGACGAAATCGAAGGCTTCGTCCTTGAAGGGCAATTCCTCGCCAACTCCCCTCACGACCTCTACTCCCCTCTCCTTCGCCAACCTCAAGTAAGGCAAGCTGGGATCTAGACCGACTTTTATGCCGAGGGGGCCAGCGAAGCGTCCCGTCCCCACGCCGACTTCCAAGCCTAAACCCTCTTTCGGTATTAGCCTTTCAAGCGCTAGGAGCTCCGATCGATACACCGGGACATGCCTCTCGTACCAGCTATCGTACCTCTTCACGTAAGAATCGATGTCCCGCATGACCTTCCTAAACTCGGACCCCATACCACTCCACCCTCTTCCTCGCCCTCCTGTAGGGCGAGTCGATCCCCCACGCCACTAGAAAAGCAAGTAAGATGGCGAAGAAGAAAAGAACGTCGGCAAGCCCTATCAGAGCTATTATCAAGCCGACGATGACCGCCGCGTAACGATACTTCTTCTTCCTTTTGGCTTCTTCAACGAAGCGCGGGGGACACGGTCTGCTTGAGAACACCGAAGCTCCCACAACCCCTGTCGCGTAAGCGGCTATCTTGAGCAACATCTGGGGATCCTTCTTCTCAACGGCGAGCCCTCTTATGAACTTCTCCAGCTCAACGGGATCCTCGATCACCTTGCGAACTCCCCGATCGACCGAAATTTCATCGATCAAGGTTCTTCTTTCTGCTTCATCCGCGCCCTTTTCGAGCTCGTCGTGCTGGTCGACGAAGAAACCCCTTCCCACGCAGGAATCGTGGATGTAATGGAGGCACCTCCCCAAGAGCCTAGCGGCCTCCACCAAATCGCCAGAGAGAAAGGCCTTTCTCGCCGCCCACGCGTATTCTATCGCGAAGTCTCGGGCTTCTGGGCCGTGGTGGCTAACCCTCACCATGTAAACGCGAGTCCTCCGCCTCCCGTAGACTTTCGGCACTCGGTCAGGCACCTTGTCCGGCTCGACGACCCCTTCGAGTAAAGCGTGCCTAACGGCTGGATTTCGGAAAACCTCCATTCTTTTGGCGAGCTCTCGAGCGAGATCGCGGTGAGTTCTCCACTTCAATCCTTTCTTTAGGTAAACGGCTTTAATATTCGCATTAATCTTGTTGTGGCCGAAGTGGTCGTCGAACTGCGCGATGTGACGAAGAAGTACGGCGATTTGGTCGCCGTAGATTCGCTCTCGCTGGACATCTACGCTGGGGAAGTCTTTGCCTTGCTCGGTCCTAACGGAGCGGGCAAGACGACGACCATAAGGATGATATGCGGCTTGCTCCGTCCCACGAGAGGGACGATAAGAGTGTTCGGCGAGCCCATCCCCGAGCACGCCCTCAAAGTGCGAAGGCGTATTGGCTTGTTGCCTCAGGAGAGCGACGTTTACGTTTACCTCACCGGACGGGAGAACTTGGAATACTTCGCGAGACTTTATGGCCTATCCCCGCAGGAAGCGAGGGAGCGGGCAGAATGGGCGCTGGAGCTCGTTGGGCTTTCAGAAAGAGCCGATGATCTCGCTGGATCCTATAGCGGGGGCATGAAGAGGCGGTTGATGGTCGCGAGGGCCATCGTCCACGACCCCGACCTCGTCATCTTAGACGAGCCAACGGCGGGCCTCGACGTGCTAGCCGCTAGGAGAATACATAACCTCGTGCGGGAAATCGCCAAAAAAGGCAAAACGGTCATCTTGACAACAAATGCGCTGGAGGACGTGGAAAAAACGGCGGATCGAATTGCCCTCTTAGACAGGGGGAAGTTGATCGTGGTCGGTGATAAGGAAGCCCTCAAGAGGAAATTCGGCGAGAAGTCCTTGGAAGGACTTTTCATCAAGCTCATCGAGGGTGAGGATTAATGGTAGTCCTCGTCATAGCCAAAAAGGAGATCAAGGAGCACCTCCGCAATAAAAAGGCCTTCTTTTCGATGGTAATATTGCCCCTCATCATGTGGACATTCATCGGATTGATGCAAAACGCCATGTTCGCTTCCTTCACAGGGAAAGGGGGCATTTTTGGGCCTGCCCCTCCCCTCGAGGCCTATGTGTGCGTGGAAGATAACGGCACGTGGGGCAAGGTCGCTTATTCCCTCGTCCTGAATCTTTCGTCCAATTTCAACGTCCGCTTGCATAATACCACGTTTCAGGAAGGAAAACGCGGCGTGGAGAACGGCACGTTTCCCTTCTTCCTTTACGTCCCGGGAAACTTCACGGATTCGATTCAATCCTCGGGCTACGGGGTCATCGCGATATGGTATGATGCGTCCAGCCAAAGAGCAAGCGCGTTCGCGGAAATGTGTAGCGAGACCTTATCGGAGATCCTCTCTTCCCCTAGGTACCACGTGGTAGTCAGGAGCTACACCACGTTCGCTTCCGCCATGTACTTCGTCGTCCTCATGCTGACCATCGCCATTATGATGGCCTTTTACGGCCCCATGCCCGCTTTAACGTCGAGCTTCGCGGGGGAAAGAGAGCGGAAGACCCTCGAGGTCCTCCTCGCAACGCCCAACCCTAGGTGGAAGATACTCGCCGGCAAGTTAGCCACCGCTTTCTTCATAGGCGCATTGAGCTTGGCTTCCCATCTAGTAGGCTTGTTCATATATGTCGAGCTCCTAAAATCTCCCCTTTCCACACACGTTCCCTCGGCTGAGCAAGGCCTAACCCCCTCCATTTCCTTGAACACGTGGCAAATAGCAGTCGCGGCAATCGCCATAGTCCTCAGCATATTCTGCGCCCTCAGTCTCGGAATTGTGGTATCGTGCCTTTCAAAGACGCAAAAGGACGCCGAGTCGTACTACAATGCTGTGGTTATGCTCCCCATGCTCCTCGCCATCATGGGGTCGAGCATGGGCATCAAGGACTTGCCACTCCCTCTATATGCGATACTCGTGGCGATACCAATGACGCACGGTCCCCTGCTCTTCTACGACGCCACGGTGGGGAACGCTCCCATGTGGTTCGTAGTTTTCCACGTCGTTTACTTGCTGGGCTTCTCGTTAGCGTTGCTCTTCGTTGGCATCAAGCTCTTTCAAAGGGAAGAAGTCGTCGAGGTTCACGTGAAAAGGAAGCGTAAGTTCTTCCTATGGAAGTTCTAGCCACCCTGCCGCCCCTTCGCAAGGCCTCGCTCCTAGAAAGACCGAATCGCTTCACGCTTAGGCTTTCCGTGAACGACGCTGAAATCCTAGCTTACCTGCCCAATTCTGGGCGCTTGCCTTTCCTCAAGAAGGGCACTCCGGTGTACGTGTCAGAAGATAGGAAGACCAAGTACGGCTTTAGGGCTATAATCGCCCTGGACGGGAAAACTTACGTGCACTTGCCCGCGCAGGAGGTGAACGATTTCTTCGAGAAAGCCCTCTCGCTGTTGCCCGCTTTCAGGCAGTACTCGTCCGTCCGCAGGGAAGTCCCGTTGAAGTCGACGAGAATAGACTTTCTCTTGGACGATCAGGCGTACGTGGAGGTGAAGTCCTGTACGCTCGTCGAGAATGGCATCGCCAAATTCCCGGATTCGCCTACTGAAAGGGGAAAACGGCACCTAAAAGCCCTTTTGGAAGCCTCTTCCGAGAAGAGATGCTACGTGGTCTTCGTAATCCAGAGGAACGACGCGAAAGCTTTCCAGCCCAACGCTTCAGCGGATCCGGAATTCGCTCGTTTGATGGGAGAAGGGTGTGGTCTTCTCGAATACGTGGCGTTTACCGTAGTGCCAGACGTGCGAAGGAAGCGCGTGTACTTCGGCCAGGAGATCCCAGTCCTATGCCCGTGAAGGTGGCCGTCTACGCGGGGAAACCTGCCGTCCTAGCCTACGAATTCTTAGATCCCTTGAGGCACTTCGGGCTACCCTTTAGCTTTCTAAGCGACGAGGAACTCGCGGAACTTCCTTCTTACGACGTATTACTCGTTCCAGGAGGCTACACGAGGAATTACATACCGTCGATGGGCTCGAAGGGGGTGAGGACCCTCCTCGAGTTCGTCGAGGGAGGCGGCGGGTACGTGGGCGTATGCGCTGGAGCTTACGTCGCTGGTCTGCTGAAGCTCGTGAAAAGCGAGCCCGTTAGGGTCGAGGGGATCGGCTGGGTCGAGATCGAAGTGAGGAAGCCGGATCACCCCGTCATGAGGGGATACTCAGGAAGGGTCCGCATTCATTACCAGAACGGTCCCCACATCCGACCAGCGGAAGGGGAGGAAAGCCTCGCGACATATGCTGACGGATCCACAGCCATCCTTTCGGCCAAATTTGGAAAGGGGCGAGTGATCCTCTTCAGCCCCCACCCGGAGCGTTCTAGGAGCACGTGGAGGATGCTACTTAACGCCCTTCTTTACGCGGCCCAGCTTTAGGAACGCGTAGCACTCGACTAGGCTCAAGGCAAACCCTACCAACGCGAGGTACACGAACGCCGTGAAGAGCAACGACGCGTTGACGAGCAACGTGGCTTCCGGCAGTTTGACTTCGAAGATCCCGAAAGCTCCCGAAGAGCCGACCCATCCCAGAACGAGTATGTACGCCACCTGCAACCCTGACTTCACGACGGCCGCGTAGTACTTCTCCTTGCTCTCCTCGGAACTCGAGTCCTTCACGAATGAAGCAAGGGCTATTGGAATGCCGAGCAAAGCCGCCATTTCTAGGGCTTCGCACACCCTATCCACCACCCCCGGAATGGCCGCCCTCAGCAGGGTCACCAAGATGTAAGGAACTATCGTGTAGATGATCAGCGCGGACAGCAAGGAGAGGCTCCCCTTCAGGATACGCTTAGCCCTGCTCATACTTCAAGGGGCCGAACCTTATGGGGTCGAGCACGTACAGCAACACCGTCACGGAACCCGTAGGTTCGCGCTCCAGCTCGACGGATATTTTCTTTACATATGTCCCCTCCGGGATGAGGGTGCTATTCTCGACGCTCCCTATGAGTTCGCCCCCCTCATAAACCTCCGCCCTGTACGAGATTTCGAGCTCGTCGTTGTGGTTGTCCCCTTCCAAGGTGATCACGGCCGTTTTCCCTTGCACGGTCACATCGGTTATGTTAATCCTGTAAAACGGGGCTCCCCAAGAATAGGAGGACTCCTTACAGCTCTGAACGCCGTACGCTTCGGCGCACAACCTGAGCACGAAGGAGTCGTCGTGGGTGAGGTAGTACTCCACAAGGCCTTCCTCCAAGCAACAGTAAGCGGAGAACTCGGAAACTCCCGGATCTAGGCTATCGATCATTCCTTCCCAATACGCCACTCCCCGCGAAGCATTCCTCGCGTCTGACCAGAGCTTTATGTTCTTTATGCTGACATCCCCATCGTACGTCACGCGGAAGGACAGGCGTATGCCCACCCGATCGTTTTCATAGAAAGGCGAAGTTCCCAGCAATTCGACGGACAAAGAACGGACGGGAGGGCTCCACGCGTACTTGTAGATGCCGCTGAGCTCGAAGAAGACGACGCCCGCGTAAATTCCGCTGGCTCTTACTCTGACCCTGAAAATGTCGGGATAGAAGACGTTGTACGCCCCTCCCCGTTCAAACAATTCCGTGACGTTGATGCAGAAAACGATCGACGCTTCTACGGAACTTCCAGGCGGAACGTTTTCTATTCTCGTTTCGTTCTCGGCGAAGAAGTAGCCGGATGAGTTGGTCACCGCTACTCTAATGGACAGCCCGCTCACCGAAAACCAGCCCTCGTTGGCGATGGAAAAGGGCGCTCTAATGATGGCAACGTTTCCCGCTATCGTTTTCTCGACTCTGGAAGGAGGAATAACCCTCACCTTCGCCGCCGAATACGCTATCAAGACAAGAAAAGAAGCCAAGGCTACCGTCGTGATCAACAAAACAATACGAGCTCTTTTGACTATTCGAAACACGCGTTGCCTTTTAAGGCTCACAGAACAAAAAAGAAGGTTTATTCAATTACCTTTATCGCTCCCACGGGGCACTGAGTTTCGCAAGCCCTACAGCCAACGCAACTCTCCGCTTTCACGGGGACCGATACCGTCTTCCCCTCCTTTTCCTGCATCTCGAAGACTCCCATGGG
>CAYNNH010000069.1:0-6123 GCA_964398605.1 uncultured Nitrososphaerota archaeon
GCCACTCCATGGGCAAAGACATGTTGCCCGGGAAGAACACGTAGACCCATATGTCCTCAGACTTGTCGAAGCGGGCGACGTCGTAGCTCGTTACCCACTCAAGTAACTTGATGTCGGGGTTGTCGATCCGTTCGTAAACGGTCGCCATGTCCACCATGCTGAAGTACTGCTTGTAATCGAGTATTTTGATGTAAAAGGTTCGTGTGGAGGGGTTGATTATAGCCCCGGCAATATCCCTCGAATAGAAATGAGCGCGGAAAAGCGAGTCGAAGTAAGAGCCTTGGGTCGCTGGCACTTTCGTGTAGAAGTACAGGAAGTACATGTACAGCAAGCGGTTGTCGTACCACCGCCCCGTGTAGGAGCGTAGCTTGTAGATGTAATAATCGTGGGTTACGTTCTCGTACCACACTCCAGCGGACTTGTACCGCCTGTATTGAACAACGTGTTTCATAGTGACGATGTACATGTTGAGGAAGCGAACGTATTCGTGGATGGGTTCGGTGGTGTTGATGACAATCTCGATATAGTCGTGGGGGAAGGGCAAGCATATCTTGCTTATGGGGCGATAGATGTACCACTTCCCCTCGGCGGGAACCATGGAATGGGCGAGGAAGTGGATCTCCATGCGGGGCGTGAGGGAATATTCCTGTCCCGTGTAGCCGTAGACATCCAAGCCAGGCGTTTGAACGATGACCGTCGAGTAAGCAACGGCTCTCCATCCCTTTTGCTCCGAAACGAGGTGAGGGGCGAGGGTAGTTGGCGGTTGCAGGGTCCCAGGCGTATTGGATAGCTCCTTCACGTTGCCCTCTTTCACAAGCTCCGACAGTACTTGTCTTTCTTGCCAGCGAACCGAAAGAGGCTTCTTTATTTGGGATAAGGCCCTTACGTAGAGGTCCTTGCGCATCTTAAAGAGGTCGTCGGGATTTGGGCGGGTCTTATGCTCCTTCGCCTCGACGGTTATGGTCAACGAGCGCGGGATGTTGGGCACGAACGCGATTCCTAGGATGACGATGAGAGCGAGTACTACTAGTTTCTTCTGCCAGCCAGACATACCATTTTGGAGTTCATATAGGGCTTATTATAATTTCGAGCTTTCGGACAGCTTCAATAGGAAAGGGCGTAAATAACTGAATGGCGGGCACAGGTTCAGATCCCGAAGACAGCGTAATCGAAGAAAAAATGGCGGATATTATTGCTAGGCTCAGGGGTCTGGACGAGAAGCTCGACTCTCTGTACCAGCAGATTATTACATCCATAGGCGAGTTCATCGACGAGCAAAGGGAATACGTCGAAGTTCTCAAGAAGGGGATCGCGGAAAGCATAGCCAAGCAGGAAAGCGCCCTAGACGAATTGCACAAATCCGTAGAGAAGCTCGTCAGGAAAGAGGAAATCGAAACGTTTAAGGGGAGGATGGAGGAGAGCTTCGCCATCCTGACGAAAAGCTTGGAGGAAAACTTCTCCTTGATAAAGGGGGAGCAAGAGCGGATGGAGAAAATTTCCGAGGAGCTTAAAGAGCTGGGGGAAAGGCTTGGAGTCGTGAGGGAGGGGATTTTACACCTCGCCATGCACGTGGAGAGTGTCATAAAGAGGGTGGAAGAGAGCAAGCAAAGGGTCGACGAGCTTTCGGAAGATTTCAAGAAGTCCTTAGAGGGCACGGCGCTTAAAATCGAGGAAGTCGTTTCGGCCCTAGAGGGGCTAAAGGCTTCGGTGGAGGAGTCCAGAGGGAAGATGGAGGAAGGCATCGTCGCCATAAGGGACTTCATGACGAGGGAGGAAGAAAGAATCGGAGGCCTCGTGAGCTCCTACAAAGACCTCATCCAAAGGATGGACGCCGTGAGCGCCGACATGAAAAGCGCCGTGGAGGAGTTGGGGAAGACCAGCAAAGACATTGCGGGAATTTCGGACGCCATAGTAGCGAGCGTAGAGCCCAAGTTAGCCGAGCTGAAAGAGGGAATAGGGAATTACGCGGTTAAGGTTTCCTCCTTAGATGAAAAGCTCTCTTCCTTCGTTCAGAACTGGGAGAAATTCGCAGGAGAGCTCAGGGAAGCCAACCATGTTTTTGAGAAGCGCCTAGAAGAAGGGTTAAAAAGCGTACTCGAAGCCCTGTCCCCCTTAGGCGAAAAGATCTCCTTCCTCTTAGAAGCTTCCGAAGAAGTAAGGGGATCCGTGAAAGAGCTTAGCGGCGGTTTTTCGAAGGTTTCAGAAGCTATCTCGTCCCTCAGGGACGAGGTTTTTGCTTCATTCAAGGAAGGCATGGAAAGAATCGTCTCCGCTACGGAAGAAACCAGGAACGGCCTAAAAGGACTGGAGGAAATTTTCACCGAACTCTTGAGGGATGTTGAAGAACATTCAAACCTGCTTCAAGAAGCGAACGCCTCAATCGGTGATTTTGCCGAAGGCTTTTCCAAGTTAGAGGGAAGGCTAGAGGAGCTCAAGAAATCGACGGTGGAGGAGTTAGAAGGGGCGATAGAAGGCATAAAAGAACCCGTAGCAACGTTGAGAAGTTCCGTGGACGCTCTTAGGGAAGAACTTGTGGGGAAAATTGAGCAGTTCGCGAGCTATGTCAAGTCGGATGTTGGGGAAGTCGTTTCGAATTTGTCGGGGAAGGTGAACGAGGCCGTTAAGCTCGTCGAGGGAATTGGGAAGTCCTTAGAGGATAGCCTAGCTCGGAGCACGGAGAGGGTGTTGAGCGCGATTGAGGAATTCAAGGGCTTTTTAGAAGGGAAGCTAGCGGAGTTCTTCGAAGAAGTTTCAGGCAAGTGGAAGGAAACCGAAGAAAGGCTTAAGGCCGAGCTCAACGAAACCACGTCCTCGATCGAGAAAAGCATATCAGACTCTCTCGCCAGTCAAGCCAAATTGCTCGAAGAACTGAGAAGTTCTTTGCTGGAGCGATTAGATGGAGTGGACTCGGCTATCGAAAGTCTCCGAGATGTCGTGAAAAGTTCTTCGGGGGATCTGAGCGAGAAAATAGAATCGGTTAGGGAAGAGCTTTCCGCTTTAACGAACGAAGTGAGGGAAGGTCTTAAGGAGATCGAAAACGCCTACGGATCCTTGCGCGAGGCTCTAACTGAGCAAATTTCGGCGACCGAGGAAAAGCTGACTTCGGCCATAGAAGGCAACGTGGGCGAGGTAAAGCGAAAACTCGAAGAGGACGTTTCCCGGCTGGAAGAGGCGATCAAAGAGAGTAGGGAGAGTATGATGACCGATCTTGGGAGCAAAATAGAAGCTCTGGGAGGAGAGGTTGCCGAGAAGCTGGGAAAGTTGTTGGAGGAAGTGGACGCAAGCAAGCAAGAGGTTCTCGCAATAGGCGGGAAGTTGGAGAGTTTAGGAGCTGAGCTAAGAGAAGTCGTTGAAAGTCGTTCCCAAGAAATTAGAGGGGTTCTCGAGGGAATCCCCGGAAAAATCCTCGAGGAAGTGGAGAAGAGAGTTTCTGAGACAACGGAGAGAGTTTTGGGGGGCTTAGAAGGGATGAAAGAAAACATCCAGAATTTACAAGGTCAGCTTTCTGGGCTCAGAGAAGGAGCTGACAAATTGGCGGAGCTAGTCGCTACGGCGCGTGGGGAAGTTCGGAAGAGCGTCGAGGAGTTGGGTGAGTCGATTGGAGGAATAGGTCAGAAGTTAGAGGGCGTGTTGGGCATTCTTTCGGAGGAATTCCGCAAACTAGAAGGGGGCATTTCCCGCATTGACGAGTCTTTGGGCGGCGCGACGACGAAGCTAGAAGAGTTGCTGGAGGCGAGCAGAACATTACACGAGGAGTTGAACTCCATTTCGAATGCCGCGAAATCCCTCGAAAGTCGCGTCGAAGCTTATAGAGAAGAGGCCGAGAAAAGCTTCGCGAGCCTAGACGAAATAGCGGAAAACGCGGATATTTTGAGAAGGCTAGCCGAAGAACACGGCGCGAGGCTCGAGGACTTGGTCGGACGTTTAGAAGAATTCAAGGGGAGGGTGGAAGAGGCGGCAACTGTGGTAGAGAAAAGCGGTAAGGCTGTTGAAAAAGCCGTCGCCGGGATCGACGAGAAAATGGCCGAGGTTGGGGAGAAGCTAGCGGAGTACGCAAAGTCCGTTGAAGGGCTGAGAGAAGCCCTGAGAGTTCTAGAGTCGTTGCAGAAGGACCATGCCAAAGTTGTGGAGAAACTCGATGGCATATCTGGCGGGATATCTGGATTGGCGAACTCCATGAGCGAGGCAAGAGGCGAATTGGCCCGCCTAATCGAAACCGTATCGGGGATTCCGGAAACCATTGAAGAGTTAAGGAAGGAAGTCGAGGGAACGTCTCAAAGCATCGAAGTCCTAAAAGAAGGATTGGACGCCTTGCGCGAATCCGTCGGGAAGTTGGGCGATGGGTTGTCCAAAGTCGCCAGTTCCTGCGACGAAATATTAAAGGGGATCTCGGAAGTGAGGGAAGGAGTGCTCGCCATCGGAGAGGTGAAGGGCTCGGTGGAAGAGCTACGGAGCAGAACATCGGACATCCTCAAGCAATTGAAAAGCGTGGAGAAAGCTTTGAAGGGCTTAGAAGAGGGACAAGAAAGCCTCAAGGGGGTGGTGGAGGAAGTAAGGGCGGCAGTGGTCAAGAAGCCCCCGAAGCCCAAGAAAAGGAAGAGAAAGAAGAAATGAAAGTAATAGCCTCGTTCGAAGCGGGACCTCATCTGTGGAACAAGCGAATGAAACCCCTCATGGTGGTGATCGTCGAAGGGGATCGTCTGAAATATGAGAGGGAGAAGGAAATTTCTAGGCTCTGGATAGGGAAGGAAATGCTCGAATCCGATGCGAAGGACGCGAAATATGGGGGCTTGCTCGTGGAAAAGCTCATTGACCCGTACAAGCCCATACAGGGCGGAGAGTATCTGGAACGCGTGGAAATAGAGGGCAAGAAACGCCTAATCAGGGAGATGATCTACGACCTAGCTTTGGAATACCGGATGGCCCTCTCGGGCCTAAGAATCGATCCTGCGTTCTTTTACTACGAACGGCTGAAGAGGTTGACGAAGCTCAGCCCCATAGCCCGCGTGAAGTACAGGAGGTTGCTCGAACACCACGACTTAGTAAAACGGTGCGTGGACGGGTTTAGGAAGGCCGCGAAAGAACTGGAAAAGGAGGGATTCCTCTTCTTCGAAGGCGACTTGATAGGGGTGGACGAAAGGGTCGTAGGGGAGATGTTGAGGGGGGATTTGGGGATCGCGAAACTGAGCAGGATTCTGGAAAGGTCGTTCAAGGTGTTAGGCGCTCTTTCCAAGGTCTTCGGGGAAATGTTGGAATACCCCATCGAGTTGTCAAGGCCCGAGGATATAGAGAGCAAGGACCTAATTTACGCGAAGACTTCCTACGGATTGCAGAGAATAAGCCGAATAGGTAAGATAGAAAAGATAGCGAAGCGCATCTTGGGCGGAGAAGTCCGCATCAGGAAACTCAAAGGAGTGATAAACTCCGTTTTCCTCGCGTCAAATGAAGAGGGCGAGTCTGTCGTCCTGAAGAAGTTCGAGGAGTGGTACAGCATAAAGTGGGCCGTAGTTTCCATTTGGGCGTTAGGTTCTTCGTTTTTTGACGTGCTTGGGAAGAGTAGAATGGCCAACGAGTACGCAATGAGTCTGAAGCTCGAGAAGGAAGGATTCGACGTGCCGAACGTGGTGGGCGTTTACTGGGACGATAAAGTCATGGCGAAGGAGTTCATACGCGGCGAGAACATCGACGACGTAGCGAAGCGAATCCTATGGGGAGAGAGCGACGATTACGAGAAGATATCAAAAGTTGGGGAACTCATGGGCAAGCTCCATAGCAGAGAAATTATCTTAGGCGATTCGAAACCAGAGAACTTCATCTCGCAGAACGGGAGGATATACGTCGTCGATTTGGAACAAGCGAGGAAGGGAAGGGACTTCTCAACCGATGTAGGAATTTTCCTCTATTACGCGGCTAGGACGGCTTTTAAAATCGACAAAATAGGGGGATTTGTACGGGCTTTTGCAGAAGGTTACGGAGTTGAGTCTGATATCGAGAACATTAGAAAAGCCGCTCATTGGAACTTGCAAAGAATTTTCTCCTTTTTAGTTCCCCCTCAAGCCATAGCTTCCGTAGCCAAAGCTTGTACTTCCCTTTAGAAAAAACTTAAGGAGAGGGTGGTGGGGG
>CAYNNH010000070.1:0-5938 GCA_964398605.1 uncultured Nitrososphaerota archaeon
CCCGAGAGGAAGAGCGTGCTGTTCGCGTACTCCGAGCCAGCGGGTATTGAAGTCGAGTTCTACGATTTCGACCGACGCACGGGGAAAGCGGACGTGGACAGCTTAGCGTCCAAGTTGGACGCGGGAACTGCGGGCGTTTACATCGAGGTTCCTTCCTTCTTCGGGATAATAGACGATCAAGCTCCCGAAATAGGCGAGCTCGCCCACGAAAAGAAAGCCCTGTTCGTTGTGGGCGTCGATCCCATTTCTCTCGGGATTCTAAAAGCGCCCGGGGATTACGGGGCGGATATCGTGGTCGGCGAGGGACAACCCTTGGGCTTGCACATGAACTTCGGCGGCCCCCTCTTGGGCATTTTCTGCTCCCGCAGGGAATACGTCCGCCAAATGCCGGGTCGGATCATAGGCATGACTGTGGACAAGGAAGGCAAGCGGGCTTTCTGCATGGCCCTGCAGACGAGGGAGCAACACATAAGGAGGGAGAGGGCGACATCCAACATATGCACGAACAACGCCTTGTGTGCCGTAGCCGCCGCCGTTTACTTGTGCCTGCTGGGGCCGAAGGGCCTTAGGAAGCTGTGTGAGACCATCTTGGCTAAATCTCATTACGCGGCGGAAAGACTAAACCAAATAGATGGCGTAAAAGCGCCCGCGTTCGAGAGCGAATTCTTCAAGGAATTCGTCGTTTCCTTCCCGATCGATTACCCGACCGTCCACGAACGCCTACTCGGGAAGGGAATCCATGGGGGTAGGCCGCTTCCCGAATTTCCCGAATTGGGTAACGCCGCCCTCTTCTGCGTGACCGAGGTCCATGCGAAGGAGGAGATAGATGCCCTCGTTTCTGCCGTGAAGGAGGTGGTGGAAAGTGTTTAGGCAAGCTAGATGGGAAGAGCCGACCGTCTTCGAGCTAGGACACCCGGGCCGAGTGGGATGCGTAATTCCTGAGGCCGAAGAGGACGTGAAAAAGAGCGTTCCCTCGCCTGAAGAGCTCGTCCCCCAGAACATGCTGAGGGAAAGCCCGCCGAAATTGCCCGAGTTGTCGGAAGTGGAAGTCGTCCGCCACTTCACTCGCCTTTCGCAGATGAACTACGGAATAGACCTCGGCATCTACCCGTTGGGGAGTTGCACGATGAAGTACAACCCGAGGATATGCGAGGCTCTCGTGAGGTCGGAAAAGCTGAGGGAATTGCACCCCTTGCAAGACGAGCGGACCGTCCAAGGATTGCTGAAGATCCTCTACGAGCTACAACGGATGCTGGCCGAAATAACGGGCACGGACGAAATAAGCCTCCAGCCAGCCGCTGGGGCTCACGGAGAACTCGCGGGCTGTCTAATCATACGCAAGTACCACGAGGTGAACGGGGAGCTCGATAAGCGAACGGAAATCATCGTCCCTGATTCCGCCCACGGGACGAACCCCGCTAGCGCGAGAATGGCGGGCTTCAACGTAGTCGTAGTCAAAACGAGGGAGGACGGGTGCGTGGACTTGGAAGCCCTTCAGGAGATAGTTTCGGGGAGGACAGCCGGCCTCATGCTCACCAACCCGAACACTCTGGGGATCTTCGAGAAGGACATCATCGAGATTTCGAAAATCATTCACGACGCGGGAGGACTCCTCTACTACGACGGGGCTAACCTCAACGGGACCATGGGCTTTTGCCGCCCCGGCGACATGGGCTTTGACATCGTCCACATCAACATCCACAAGACGTTCTCAACTCCCCACGGGGGAGGGGGGCCTGGAGCAGGCCCCATAGGAGTAAAGGCCGAGCTGAGGGAATTCCTCCCTGTCCCCGTGGTTTCCTACGATGGCAAACGCTACTTCCTCGACTACGACAGGAAGCACACCATAGGGAAAGTCCAAGCGTTCCACGGGTGCATCTCGGTTCTCGTGAAAGCGTACATCTACTTGCTCGCGTTGGGCGGGGAAGGCTTGAAGGAAGCCTGCGAAGTGGCCGTACTCAACTCCAACTACCTCATGCGCAAGCTGGAGAAATTGCCCGGCCTTTCCTTGCCCTATGCCCCACAAAAGCCGAGAAAACACGAGTTCGTCGTAAGCGCGGAAGAATTAGCGAAGAAAAAGGGAGTAAGAACCCTCCACTTGGCGAAGGCCCTCTTGGACGAGGGCTTTTACGCTCCCACGATATACTTCCCCCTCATCGTTCCCGAAGCCCTCATGGTCGAGCCCACCGAAACGGAGCCCCTAGAGGAAATCGACAGGTACGCGAAGGCTTTTGAGAAGATCGTTACGATGGTCGACCGATCCCCGCAAAAAATCCTAGAAGCCCCTCATAACACTTCGGTGAGGAGGGTCGACGAAGTCCGCGCTTCGCACCCGCGGACGATGTGCCTGAGTTGGCGAATGCTACGGGCTAAACCTTGATCACGTAGTACTCCTGTCCCACGAGATCTCTGGGGAGATCTCCGACAAGGAAACCCGGGTTCGTGGTTTCCGCCATATAGTAATACTTGCCCTCAACGAGGATTCCATACGCGTCCCTGCTATGCCTTGGAGGATACGGGAGGTGAACTCCTACGTTCATGTGGAGGGCTTCTATGTAGGCGATTAGGACGACATCGTAGCCCAAAGCTTTCATGATGCTCGCGTAGAGGATGCTCTTCTCATCACAAGCCCCGCTTTCCCTGACGATGGTTTCCAGCGGGTAGTAAACTGCCTCGTTTGCTTCGTATTGAATGGATAGTTGGCAAAGCGACAAAGCGGCGTCGGCTTTTTCTTCGGGATCCGTTATTTGACTCAGCCAGCTCGCTATCTGCTTAATATAGGGGTCGTTCTCCGTCACGAACTTCGCGTAGTCCTCCAGCCTGTGAACTCCGTGATCTGCCGAGAAATAGGCGATGTAGTCCTTTGCCTTGATTTCCAAAGTCTTGCGTATCTTAATTTGTCCGTACTCGATAGCGTACGTTAGTTTCACGGTCTTAAAGCCGTAGTAAAGCAGGTTCTCGTACTTGAGGCAAACGTCGATGTATAGCGCGTATAGCCCTATTATCGCCACGGCTTCGGCCACGACGATGACAGCAAGCACGATGAGGGCTGCGTTTCTCCTAACTCCGCGAGGGGTTCGGGCGCCGCAGTAGGGGCAGTAGTTGAAGCTTTCGGGAATCTCCATCCCACAATTCTTGCACCTCATCTGAATGGTACACGGCGAACCTTAACCCACTACCGCCCCGAGGAGTCCGTGCCTAGCGACGCCGGTGATCCTCACCTCCACGAAATATCCTTCCTTCAGCCGAGAATTGACGTAAACCGGGCAGTAGTTTTCCGCTCTAATCTCCACTTCTCCCTTCGGACTTTCCCCAATCACTAATCCCCTCATCTTCCTTCCCACGAACCTAGACAATCTTTCTTCGCAGATTGCTTGGCATAAACGCGTTAGCTCACGGCTTCTCGCATGCTTTATTTTTTCCGGAACTTGTTCCATCACGGCGGCGAGCGTATGAGGTCTCGGTGTATATCTTGCCAAGTGAACCTTCTCCGGCTTCGCTTCCCTTAAGACTTCCTTGGTTCGCTCGAAAGCCTCTTCGTCCTCGCCAGGCAATCCTACTATGATGTCGGTGGCTAGGAAGCCTTCTTCGAATTTCCTCCTGAAAACCTCTACCACGTGCAGGAAATCCTCAACGGTATAGCGCCGATTCATCCTCTTAAGCACTCTATCGTCCCCCGATTGGAGGGGGAGGTGGAGGAACTTGTAGATCTTCGGGTTCGCGTAAACCTCCATTAGTTCGTCCAGAATGGGTAACGCCGTGTCGGGGTTCATCATCCCCACCCTCACCATGAACTCGCCGTCCACGGAGCATATTTCCTCGAGCAAGCGGGCAAGGTCAAATCCTATATCCTTGCCGTACGAGGCCGTATCTTGAGCGGTAATCCGTATTTCCTTCGCTCCTTCCTCCACGGCCTTCTTTACCGCACACACGATCTGGCGAGGCGGGTAGCTACGCAGTGGTCCTCGAGCTATCCTCACGATGCAATAAGCACAATTTCCGAGACAACCCTCCGCTACGGGAAGCGAAAAGACCACCCCCCTCCGAAAAGCGGGGAGCCTCGTCCTCGGAACGGGATGGAGGGCGTAGATGACCTCATCGCTCTCGACGACCTCAGCAACTTTCTCTATCGCTTGGGGGGACAGCATGCTTATCTTGGGCGATATTCGCCTCACCAGCGAAGGTTCGGCGGAAGCGAGGCAACCCGCGACGACTAGCTTCTTCCCGTAACGTAATAACCGCCTAATACGGTCCAGCATCCTCTTTTCCGTCGGCATCCTCACCGTACACGTGTTTATGATAATAACGTCGGCACTTTCCGGCTCTTTAACCACGACGTGCCCTCTTTCCGCTAGAATAGTTTTCATCAGCTCGCTATCTGCCCTGTTCGCTTCGCACCCGTAGGTCTCGATGTACACTCGCATCGCGAATTCGTAAAGATGGTATTTTGACCAATTGATTTTTTCCAAAATTTGGAAAACAATAGGCGGGTTTCTAGAAACACTTGCCGTTCAAAACCTGCGGATGGTTGCCCCAATCCCGCCTCCTTTCTATATTAAGGCCCCCAGTGCTTCGATGGAAGATTTTGCCGTTATAGGTGTCGGTTGTGCGGGCAATAGGACGCTAAACTACCTCGCTAAGAAACTGAACGGAATCCGTCGAGTCGCGATAAACACGGACAAAAAAACGCTCAACGAGACCGAAGCCCACGAAAAGATCCTCATAGGCGAGCACATCACTCGGGGGAAAGGAGCGGGAGGTGATCCCCAGCTCGCGGAAAGAGTGGCCAAAGAATCTCTCGGCGCCATAGAGCGCGTTATTGGCGAAGAAAACATCTTCTTCATCTTGGCAGGACTAGGCGGAGGGACGGGAAGCGGGGCATCACCGGTCATCGCTGATTGCATCAGGAAGAAGGGGAAGAAAGCGATAGGCGTCTTCCTAATGCCCTTCGAATTCGAAGAAGGCAAGCGACATGAAATCGCTCGATCGTACTTGCGCAAGTTGTTACGCTCCTGCGATGCCGTTTTCCTCGTCGAAAGCGACAAGATCGCGAAGAAATCCTCTCACCTCCCGCTCCCCCTAGCCGTTGAGAAGATACACGAAGCGGCCTCTTCTTGCGTCGAAAAAATAGTGGACATAACGCGTAGCAACGTGATAAGGCTGGATACGCGCAAAGTTGCCTCCTTCCTTTCAGAAGCTGGGCTCTCCGTCGTTTGCGTGGGGAGAGGGAAGGGTTTGAGGAAGGCGGAAAAGGCAGTTAAGAATGCCCTACTCAACTCCCACATTCCCTACGAAGCCTATGGGGCGAGGAAGGCCTTGATTCACGTGAAGGGAGGAAGAGACCTCACTATGGATGAAGTCCACGACATCGTTCTCTCGGTGCGTCAATTTCTAGAAAACGAGGATGTGGAGATCGCTTGGGGGGTTACCGTTGACCCCAATTTGGAAAAGGAAGTTGAAGTCACCGTCCTTTTAACGGGGGTTTACGTGCCTTGGTATTCCGGACTGGAGCTCGTAAACATGGAAACTCGGGCTACGGATGAAGGAGAGCAATTTATAAATATCGAACTTAATATACCCCAAATGGAGGAGAGGTGAAAGATATATTCGCCCTCCGGCAAGAGAGTGTGAATTCCCTTGCTATCGTGAAGATTCTGAAAGTCCTTAACCGAGGCGGCCTGAAAACCCTCCCTGATATCGTTCACATGACGAAGCTAGACATGGATGATGCGAGGAAGGCGATGGAGTATCTTAAGGAAAACGGGATCGTTCTAGAATTGCGCTACAACGGCACAAGGGTTTATAAGTTGAATGAAACGAGCCAAGATCTAATAGACCTGCTCGATCTAGTTTCCGAACGTTAGAAGAACTTCTTAACGCGGAGAAGAAGCCCGCTTCTCCGGACTAAGATCGGCTTGGTTTTCTTGCGTCTTACAGC
>CAYNNH010000071.1:0-5597 GCA_964398605.1 uncultured Nitrososphaerota archaeon
GGATAACTACGGTTACAACCCCACGGATCGACCCCAAAAAATCGTGGTAGAACATACCAGCGCGAATCCTAACGGCCCCCTCCACGTGGGGACGGCGAGGAACGCGTTTCTTGGGGATGCTCTGGTTCGCATATTAAAAGCGAAGGGACACCGTGTCCGCGCCCATTTCTACGTGAACGACCTAGGGAGACAGGTCGCTATTCTCGCATACGGTTATTGGCGTTTGGGAAGGCCCAAGCCGACAGAAAAGCCGGACGTGTGGCTGGGCAAAGTGTACGCGATCACGAACTGTTTGCTGGAAATCCAATCTTTGAAGAAGAAGTTGCAGGAGGCTAGCGAAGAAGAAGCGAAAAAGTTGAGAGCAAAGCTAGACGGATTGGTCGGCCTCGCTCACGAGTTGAGACAGTTGGCTCCCCAAGCGTTCGACGAGCTTTCTGAGAAGGTCATGAAGGAGGATGCGGAAGCCGTTGTTTCGGAGATAATGCGTGGGGCGGAGTTTGGAATGGAGCCTTACAGTTCTCTCGTGAGGGAAGTCGCCGAGTTGTGCCTTGAAGGAATGAGAAAATCGCTCGAGAACGCGGGCATTTCTTTCGATTCTTGGGATTGGGAAAGTTCCGTCGTCCGAGAAGGGCTCGTGACCAAGTGCATCGATGACCTCCTGAGGACGGGTTACGTTGCGAAGAAAGAGGGGACGCTCGTTTTCCTCGCGAAGAAAGCTTGCTTCGAGCTAGGCCTGGAAAACCTGGTGCCCATTCCGCCCGAGGAAATCACGGACTTGAAGCTCACGAGGTCAGACGGCACCACTTTGTACGTCACGAGGGACATCGCATACAGCATCTGGAAGTACGAAAGGGCCTTCGGGTCTCCCGCGGATAAGGTAATCAACGTGATAGCATCGGAACAAACCCTCGCCCAATCCATCCTCAAGATCGCCCTCGCCACTCTGGGGAGGAGGGAGGTTGCGGAGGCCCTCGTCCACCGCTCCTATGACTTGGTTAACGTGCCAGGTGCTCCCATGTCCCGCCGCCTCGGTCGCTATATTACCTTGGACGAAGTTTTGGAGAAGGCAGCGGAATTGGCCTACTTCGAGAGCAAGAAACGCAATCCTCAATTGAGCGAGGAGAAATTACGCGAAATAGGTCGCTTGGTTGGCATAGGCGCCATAAAGTACGCCCTGCTCGCCGTAAGCCCGGACAAAGCGGTGACCTTCTCTTGGGATAAGGCCTTGAACTTCGAGGCGAACAGCGGCCCCTACGTTCAGTACAGCTACGCGAGGGCGTGTAACATCATCAAGAAAGCGGGTTACTTGCCAGAAAAAGCCGATTTCTCCAAATTGATGTCGAAAGAAGAAGTGAAGCTCGTCAAGCAAATTTCGAAAGCTCCTGAGGAATTCGACAAGGCGGTGGAAGAGCTGAGGCCCGACGTACTGATCTCCTACATAACCTCCCTTTGCGACGACTTCAACGACTTCTACGAGCGTTGCCGCGTGGTCGGTTGCGGAGATCCGGAGTTGGAAAAGGCGAGGCTCCTCTTGGTGGAGGCCTTTAGGCTCACCCTAGGCCACATGATGGACGTGCTGGGGATCCCCAAGCTCGAACGCATGTAACTACTCGATGAGGAGCCTCCCTTTATCCATGACTTTTTCTCCGTCAAAATAGACAGTCGGTTGCCTAATCACGCAATCCACGTGTATGAGGGCTGGCGATTGCTCCTCGAAGTCCCTTCCTATTGCCACGTGAACGGTTCCTAGGACTTTCTCGTCCTCGAGGACGTTTCCCGATATGATCGCCGACGGATTCAGTCCCATGCCGAATTCTCCTACATTTCTCGCCGCTTCCGCCGCTTCTTTGGCCCTTTCTTCCGTCATCCTTCCCATTCGTTCGAGCTCAAAAGGCTTCTTTTCCGCTTCTTTCAGGAACGACTCGAGCTCTCGTGCCAGCTCTCCGCCCTTGACCTCCACGACCCTGCCCTTTTCTATCCTCACTTCGACGGGCTCGCGCACGATCCTCGAGGGCTCGAGGGCAATGCTACCATCTATTACGACCGTCCCTCCTCCCTCCCCGAGCACGGGGGAAACGAACACTTCGCCCGCGGGGATGTTGCCTCCCCTCCCGGGTTTCGAAAAATCTCCGTCGTCGACCATGACCTTCTTCCCCTTCACGAAGAGCTCCAAATCCGTCCCCTTGTCCGTGAGTATCCTCACGCTTGAGGCCTTTCTCAGGAGGCGGGCTACGCTTTCGCACCGCTTCTTGAGCGCGGCGTAGTCGATGGGGGCGGATCGGACGTAGATATCGGGGGTGATTCCGGGCGTCCAGAAGCCCCTTATGGCCTTGAGTCCCCGAAGGAGGTAGTCGAACACGTGATCGTACTTCCTCTTCCCGCAAACGTAAGGCTTTCGAATCCCTTTCTTGTCCTTCCCGAGCCTTTCTTGGCTCACCGAAATGACCACATCGGGGCGGGACTCGATGGCCGCGATGACGCAATCCTCCGCGAAGTCGAACGATTTCTTCACGGGCTGGAAGATGAGCGTGGGCTTCCCGCCCAAGTCGTACGCGGCATCGTAGAGGGAGAAGGCTATGAGCCTCACGCTCTCAGGGGGGTTGCTTACGATGAGGACCCTTTCGCCTCGCTTCAGCTTCACAGCTTCCTTCAACACTTTGAGCGAGGTCTCGTAGAGGCTCACTTCTCCCTAACCCCGTCATTAAAAAAGATGGCCCCGGCGGGACTCGAACCCGCGACCTCCGCCTCCGCAGGGCGTCGCTCTATCCTAGCTGAGCTACGGGGCCTCAGTAAATTGCTCCCCAGCTGATAAGTGTCATCCGCCTGTATTACGCACGTGATTTAAGCGGGGCTTTTACCCCCTTGATGATCGCGAGGGAGGAAATTTTCGAGGTAGTGCGCGGGTATGACCGCAAGGGTATTACCATAGGCGTCATCGGGAGCCATTCTGCCTTAGACGTCCTCGACGGCGCGAAGGACGAGGGATTGAGAACCTTGGTTGTCTGTCAAAGGGGGAGGGAACTCGTCTACACGAGGTTGAGGCGGCTTTGCGACGAAATAATCGTATTGGACAAGTTCGCCGACATCATGCGCCCGGAGATCCAAGAAAAGCTTCGAAAAAGAAACGTCATATGGGTTCCCAACCGCTCCTTCGTCGTTTATTGCGGTTGGAAGCGCATCGAGGACGAGTTCCGGGTTCCTATCTTCGGGAATAGGGAGATGCTGAAGATAGAGAACCGCGAGGAGGTGGAGAAGAACTACTACTGGCTGTGCGAGAAAGCCGGACTCCCTACGCCCAAAGAATACTCAAGCCCCGAGGAAATCGACCGTACGGTCATCGTGAAGTTACCCCATGCGAAGAGGAAAGTAGAGCGAGGCTTCTTCATCTGCTCCAGCCCCGAGGAGTACCGCAAGAAGGTCAGGCTACTCATCGAGCAAGGAATCATCTCGGAGGAAGACCTCAAGCTACAGCGCATCGAGGAGTTCGTCGTCGGTCCGGTCTTCAACTTCAACTACTTCTACTCCCCCCTGAAAGACGAAACGGAGTTCCTAGGTATCGACCGCCGCATAGAGACGAACCTAGATGGCATAGTCCGCATGCCCGCCCAAGATCAGCTCCAAGCGAACGTGACGCCGACGTACATAATCGTGGGACACACTCCCGCCACCATACGCGAATCCCAGCTCAACATGGTCTTCAAGATGGGCGACGCCTTCGTTAAAGCCTCGAAGGAGCACTTCCCGCCAGGCATCATCGGTCCCTTCTGCCTGCAAACCATAGCGACGAGCGAGTTCGTGAACTTGGAAACGGCTGAGCTGAGGTACGTCGTTTACGACGTGGCGGTCCGCATAGGAGGGGGCACTAATATCTACTTGGGCGTGGGGAGCCAGTACAGCAAGCTTTACTTCGGTTTCCCCGTGAGCATGGGCCGTAGGGTCGCCATGGAAATCAGGAGAGCGGCCGAAGAAGATCGCCTAGAGGAAATAGTCACCTAGCTTTCTTCGCCGATTTCCTCCAAAGATAGGCTCCTAGCGCTATTAAGGCGAGCGACGCGAAGAAAAGCGTCGGTATCACGTACGAGTACGTAATTCCCGTCGTTACCTTCACCTTGACTGGCGGGTAAACGACTTTGAAGTGTTGTTTTCCGTAAGAGAATTCCAATTCCACGGGACCTACGTTCCAAACCCCGCTGGCGACTCCAACTAGCCTGAAACTTATTGTTTTCTTTCCCTCCAATTCGTCGAAGAAAGCTTCTGAGCTCCCTTCTACTAGGTCGAAGGCGGAAGTATCGCACTTGACTCTCACATCGCTTATTTTCACATCAGCATCGTTCTTGATCACGACAGATACCGAGAAACTTTCTCCTTGCGTCACTTCGCTCTTCTCGACTTCTATTTTAACAATCGGAGTTCCGTACACGCGAAGGGTCAAGTTGCTTGATTCAACGGTCCACATCTTCCCCGCGAAGATGAAGCTGGCCTCGCAGGGCATCAGTAAGTACTCGCCGGGGACTTCCGCTCTAACTACGTAATGACATGAGAGGGCGTTGGTAGCGTTCACCATATCCGATTCGGCTGTTCTGTTCCCCTCGACAAAAGCGAGGCTTGTAGGAACCCTTGTTTCGCTTAAAGTGACGTTGTAAAGTTTGCCATGCTCACACTCCATTTTTAAGCTCACCGAGATGGACGCCCCAACGAAGGTTTCCGTGACGTTTAGGCTCTTTCGCGGCTCAACTAACACGACGGCCTTCCCGTTAATCCTCAGAACCCACTCTCCTGGGTACTTGCGATAGTGAAACCTGATCTCCGGGGGAGGAATAATAAACGCGCCTTTGCCGCTACCTTTCCAGCTTATCGAAACGCTTCCATTAATCGTTATGTCCCTCTTAACGAGCCATCCCGCTACTTCCTCCATTTCCGAGTCCTTTACGTTAAGCCCTTCTGGTTTGATCTGCCACACTTCGGCGATGAGGGGTTCTTCCGCCTCGATCATGTACTTGAACGTGGCGGTGGTCGCGGTTTCCTTCGAGACGCTGTACTCCACGCGTACTCTGGGATAGGGGGGTCTCAGAAGAGGAATCGCTATCCTGCTTGATTCGAAAGACTCAACGCCGACCGATAGCGTGCAGGAAGGCTCGAGATAGTGATCTTGGAGCTCGAAGAAATCGTATTCGCTCGCATTTACCTTGTAAACTCTTGAAACAACGGCATCCCGAGTTGCCGTTAAGTTTAGCACGTCTTCCACGCTACCGGTGATCCGTATTACGATGCTCCTGTTGGTCGAGATGTTGCGAATCGTCATGTTGTAAAAAGCGACGCCCTCCGAAGTTCGGTTGAGGGGCTCTAACGTGCATATCAAGCACGGAGCCCGGTATGCGAGCCCTCCTCCGCTCATGCGGATATCGTTTGATACCGCGCGGAAGGAATAGCTTCCCCTCCTCCCCGACGAATCGACCGTCATGTTGTGCCCAGCGTAGTGCACGATGGTGGGCCCTAAGATGACGTACTTGGCGTCGCTCACGCCATCTTGGGCGCTCAAGTTGTAACAGTAAGTCCTTTCCTCGCCCGGCCCTAAGACGCCGAAGTCATGCCAGGGA
>CAYNNH010000072.1:0-5563 GCA_964398605.1 uncultured Nitrososphaerota archaeon
ACCCCACCGTACCCTCGATACGCGGTTTTCTTACGCTTCCACAAGAAGAACGCGATCCCTCCTACCGCGCCCACGCCCACTACCGCTCCGACGATGAGCCACGTGGAGACCCACTCTTCGGTGGGCGTCGCGACTTCGTACCACCCGCTAATGCTCGTATCGTCCACCAATCCCTCGAAGATGATGTGCCAGTTGTCGTCGTACGGTATGTCGAGACTCCAATCCGATTCGTCCACGTAAACGCTCAATTGCGGGTTTGATGTTTCGTTGCCAGCCAAATCGTGGTGGATCACGAACCTGTAGCAATGGAAGTCCTCCTCGCTCTCTGGCCCTTCGTAAAACACCGTGTCGTTCACGATGGCGAAAATGATTCCTCCCTTGTGAACCGTTACGTGCCCCCTCAGGACGGTTCCCTTTTCGCAATAGACTCCTATGATCTTGTCCTCAAATTCGTCGAGTTGATAGGAGAAGGTCTTTCGTTCGCAACGCGCTTTAGGGATGCCCGCGAAAGCCAGCAGAATCATTGCCAGAACGAAAATTACCAAAGCTTTGCTCGTTTTTCTCATCCTTTCTCTTGTTCCCCATTTTAAAAGAATGTCGCATTAGAAGAGACTTGTATACTCTGTATACTTTGTGAACTTTTTATACCGAGGCTCAAAGGTTTACGTGTCGGTGATCAGGGTTTCCAAGAGCACCAAGGCGGAGCTGTTGCGCTACCTTTCCGAGCTCCAGATCAAGTTGGGGAGGCGCGTCGACTTCGACGAGGCCATCGCTTACCTCCTTAGGGAAGCTAGGCGGAAGAAGCCCGACCTCCTCCTCAAAGCGTGCTCCCCCGTCGAGCGGGCGGAGGGTATCATCGGAGAGCTTTACAGGGAGAGGGTGAAGGATGAAGAAAGAGCTAAAAGGAAGCATGGCCTTTGACGCGAGCATCCTCCTGGAACTCTTACTTTCCACCGAAGGAGGCAGGATAGTGAGGGACGCCCTCCTCAAAGGGGAACTCTTCGGCTACGCGACGGAGCTGGCCATCGTCGAGGCGAAGTACGTGCTGTGCAGGCGATTGGGGTGGGAGGAAGCCGCTAAGAGGATCAACTGGCTCATCCTATCGGGCTTCGTCGAGGTGGAGGACGTGAGCTACCTCTGCGACCTCGCTGCGAAGTACAAGTGCGAGATGGCGATCGCGTTGTCCGACTGCTTCACGCTGTCGCTCGCGAAGACCTTCTCCATCCCGGCTCTTTTCGCGAGAAGAGAACGAGAGCTCGTCGAAGAGTTGAAGAAAGCGCGGTTGGACGTTGAAGTCCTCTTCTTAGAGGATTTCGTGTCCGGAAGTTCCCTTTGATGGCATGGGCTTCGCCGGAATTCCAAGCCTTCTCTTTATCTGCTTCGCCAATTCTTCCGCATCCCCAATTCGCCTCGCGTCCGTGATGACCCGCTTGGGCCTCGCCTCCTCCACGTACGCCAAGAGCCCGTCGAAGTCGGCGTGGTCGCTGAAGGCGACGGTGTAGTGGCGCTTCCTCTCTTCAACGATGGGGGCGGAGAACTGCCACCCGCTCAGCTCCACGATCGTCGCCCTCATCGCCAAAGCCAGCTTTCTCGCCCCCGCCGACCTCGCGTGGTAGAATGCGACGAAGCGCCCCGACTTGACGGCTTCCTTCCCTTCCTCGCTCTTGGAATTGAGGACTTCGAGTTTCATGCCGAACTTCTTGCACGCCACCGCCACCTCGTACACCTTCCCGGAGGCGACTAGGGGCGCGTTTATTCCCCGCTCCCAGAGGATGGACATGACTTCTTGGAGCTTGCCGTGGTATCCGAACACGAAGACGGGACCTTCTTCGACCTTCTCCTTCACGAAGTCCGCCAGTATGTCGGGCATGTCGCGGTCGAAGGGCCTCCTCCACTCGGGCCTCCCGTACGTCGCTTCCATGACGAGGATGTCCGCGTCTTCCACGACCGGAATGCCCGGATACCGGAAATCCCCCGTGTAGGCGACTCTACGTCCGTTTTTTAGGTCTAGGACGACTTGGCAAGAGCCCAGAATGTGCCTAGAGGGGAGGAAGGTTATCGTCCCCTCTTCTACTTCGAGGGGCGTTCGGTAGTCAAGGGGCTTCACGTTGGGCTGGAAGGGCAACATGGGCTCCCGCAGAATCCTCACGAGCTCCAAAGTGGCGGGGGTCATGAGGACGGCATCGCAGAACGATAAGCTCTTCTTGAGCCCCCAGAGGTGGTCGTGGTGGGCGTGGGTTATTATCCTTATCTTCCTGGGCGCGTGGGCATCACAGGTAACGGTTTCTCCCAGAAGGACTGCCCCGTTGGGCTCTATGCTCGCTAGGTGACCCACGACTATTATCGCCCCTCAATTCTCGTAGCTTACTTTTACCGAGGCCTACTTTGATGTGGAGAAAGCCCTCTCCCCCGCCATCGAGGACTACTTGGAGGCGATCTACATAGTCCGCCGGAGGAAGGGCAAGGTGAGGGTTTCCGACATCGCGCGGCTCCTAGGAGTTCGCATGGCTTCGGTGACCCAGATGTTGCGGAAGCTCGCCCAAATGGGCTTCGTCGAGCACGAGAGATACGGCCACATCGACCTCACGGAAGAAGGGGAGAAGGTGGCGGAGAGAGTGCTAAGGCGGCACGAAACGCTGAAGGAGTTCCTCGTGATCCTCGGAGTGGACGAGCAGATCGCCGAAGAGGACGCGTGCAAAATAGAGCACGTCCTTCACCACCAAACCTTGGAAAAGCTCGTCGAGTTCGTCGAGTTCGTGAGGAAGTCCCCGAAAAAGCCGCCCAAATGGCTCAAACACTTGGAGGAATTTAGGAGGAAGAAGAAACACCCCTGCGCCTGAGGAGTTTTTCGCGCTCCTTAACCAGCAAGAGGAAGGGTAATGCCAAAGGGGAGAGCAAAGTCGCCGCATTAAGGATCCACTCGCCAGTCCACGTTCCCGCTTCCTCGCCGAAGAGCAGGGGATAGTAGGCGCCGATGGCGTTCGCAACGGAGATCAAAACGCACATGCCCGCAATAGCCCCCGCCAAGATCAGGGAGATCGCCGCGTAGCCCCACGCTTCTGGGCTCCTCCTCCAAAGGTGCCTCGACCCTCGGATGAAGACGATCCCGACGATGAGGAGGACCAGCCCCAGGAAGGGATCGGCCACGGCGAGGGGGACGTAGCTCCCCCCAACTTTCAGCCCAACTTGCCAGTTCGGGTTCCCGTAGGGCGTCCACCAAGCGAGCGTCCCGTTCGCTAAGTCGAGGATCCCGTAGAGGCAGTAAAGGGCGCCGACGAGCGCCGAATACGCGCCCAAAGCTTTGTACTTGCTCACCATAACGCCCCACCCAAGAGGGAAACGACGAGTGCGAGAACGTACGCGAGGACGAGCTCGTACGCCACGGTGAAGGCGGCCCACTTCCACCCTCTCTCGTGGGCTATGGCCGCCACCGTCGCCACGCACGGGACGTACGCGAGCACGAACACCATGTACGAAAACGCCTGAACGGGCGTGTACAGTTCGCCCAACCTCGCCCCCAGCCCTTCTTCGGGAACTCCGTAGAGGGCTGCCGTAGCCCCCAACACGATTTCCTTCGCCACGAATCCGAAAACGACAGCGACCACGAGCCTCCAATCCCAGCCCATGGGGGAGAAGAGGGGTTGTAGAGCTTTCCCCAAAGCGCAAATCACGCTCGTTTCAACAGGCCCCCAGCCCAAGGGCCATTGCAAGTGCATGAGGATTTCGAGGACGAGGAGCCCCCCGAATATCACGGTCCCCGCTTTCTTGAAGAACAAAATCCCCCTCTCGTAGGCGTGGAGGATTACCGTCCTCAAGGTGGGCGCTTGGTAGGGAGGCAACTCTAGGATGAACGGGGAAACCCTCCCTTTGAGGTAAGACTTCCTCATGATGATGGCGATAAGAACGGCGAGACCTATTCCCAACACGTACATGGAGAATATCACGTTCCCGGCGAGGGGGCCGAAGAATACGTAGGCTAGGCACGCGAAAACGACGAGCCTCGCGCTACAGGGTATGAGGGGATTAATCACAATCGCGATGAGCCTATCCCCTTCGTCCGGTATGGCCCGCGTGGAGTAAACGCCGGGGACGTTGCACCCGAAGCCTAGGATCATGGAAATTACTGCCCTCCCGGTGAGGCCCAGCTTTCTCATGAGGCGGTCCATGACGAAAGCCGCCCTCGCCATGTAGCCGCTGTCCTCGAGAATCGAGAGGGCGAAGTACAGGAAGAAGATGATGGGGACGAAGCTGAGGATGGTTCCTATCCCGTTCAGGACCCCGTAATCGCCGAAGAATAGATCGTCGAAGACGGCATTTCCCGTCGAGAGATTTTCGGCGAGCCAAGCAAAGAGGTCGCCCAATATGTCGCAGAAGGGGGCGGAAACGTTGATGGCGAATTGGAACATGAGCCAGAGGACGACGATGAAGATGGGAATCCCGAGGTACTTGTCCAGGACGACCTTGTCCAGCAAATCGGACGGAGTTAAGCCCCGCACTCCCTTCATGACGGCCCTAGCGACTCGGCCCACGATCTCGTACCGCTGGTCGGCGAGTACGACTTCGGGCTCCTCGCCGTACTTCTCCCTTATGCGTCGCCTCTCCCTTTCGACGACCTCGAAGATTTTCTCCCTGATCGGGCTCCCGGAAACCCGCTTAACCACTTCCTCGTCTCCTTCCAAGAGCTTCACGGCGAGCCATCGAATGTTGTACCGCAATAGGGCTTCGTCTCGCTTGAGGACGCTCTCTATCTCCCTTATCGATTTCTCGATGTCCTCGCTATACCGAACGACCACGCTCATGCTTCGTGGCCACCTCGAAGATCTTCTCCTTGAGCTCCTCCATGCCGATCTTCTTCGGGGCTATGGTGGGGACGACGGGAACTCCCAAGAGCCTCTCAAGCGTCTTGTGGTCGACTTCGTAGCCCATGAACTCGGCGAGGTCCATTTTGTTGAGCGCCACGACGAGCCTCGCTCCCAATTCCAAGAGCTGGATGGTGAGGTAGAGGTTCCTCTCCAAGTTGGAGGCGTCGACGATGTCCACGACGACGTCGGGCTTTTCCTCGATTATGTAGTTGCGCGCGATGAGTTCCTCGGGGGAGTAGGCGGTGAGGCTGTACGTTCCCGGGAGGTCGACGACGTAAAACCTGTGCCCTTTGTACTCGTAGTACCCCTCCTTCTTCTCCACCGTCTTGCCTGGCCAGTTGCCGACGTGTTGCCTCCCTCCCGTGAGGTTGTTGAAGATGACGGACTTGCCCACGTTCGGGTTTCCCGCCAGCGCGACTTTGAAGACCTTCATTCTCCCACCAGCTCGACGAGGACGTGGTCGGCTTCCTCCTTCCTCAAGGATATGTTGTAGCCCTTCACCTCGAACTCGATGGGATCCCCAAGGGGGGCTTTCCTCACGACCTTCACGATCTCGCCTTTCACGAAGCCCATGTCCATGAGGCGCCTCAGAAGTGGTCCCTTCCCGCTAATCCTAACCACTCTTGCCACGTCTCCCGGGGAAAGGTCGCTGAGCTTCCTCGTCTTGGGCACTTAATGTTAGGCGTGCCTAACATTTAAAC
>CAYNNH010000073.1:0-5387 GCA_964398605.1 uncultured Nitrososphaerota archaeon
CACCCTAGGAATGGCTTACGCTGGCGTCGTGAAGAGGGGCGTTGCCCTCATCATCGACGGGATAATTTTGGCCATTGTGAGCTTCGCCCTCGCGTACGCGACTGCCTTCTCCATCGCCCTCTTCGGGGGGGATTTGTTCCTGCTCGTCACGTACGCGTTCGTACCCTTCCTAAGCTTCGTGTACTTCACCATCTTCGAGGCGACGAGCGGGCAGACGCTCGGGAAGATGGTCATGGGCATAAGGGTCGTCAAGGAAGACGGTTCCTCGTGCGATTGGGGGGCGGCCATCATAAGGAACTTGCTCCGCATCATCGACTACCTCCCGTTCCTCTACATCGTGGGCCTCATCGTGATGTTCACCAATGAGAGGAGGCAAAGGCTCGGAGACCTCGTAGCCCACACTGTCGTCATCGAGACATAAAAATCAAATTTCTTTTGTTCGTTCAAACTCCGACATTCCAACAAAGAAAGTTTTTAAGGAGATCGTCATAAAGATATGATGAGTGAAAAAGAAATAACAAAAGAGGAAAAAGTTGCGGAGAAAGTAAAAAAGCGCAAGAGGAGGGCGGGACCGCCCATCCCCCGCCTCAGCCTTAAGAGCCTAGGCACCGTCATGAAGGGCTATCTGGCTGTCGGGTTCGGCAAGGACATCCCCTATCAAGAGGCCGCGAAGAAAGCTAGGCTTGCTCCAGCCAGCCTCTCGACCAACAACCGCTTCCTGGAGGCTTGTGGTTTCCTCGAGAGGGTTGGCAAAGGAATCTACAGGGTAACCGAGAAAGGAGTGGCCTTCGCGTACGCCATCGACAAGGGGAAGGAGAATTACCTCAAGGCCGTGTTGTTGCACGCAATGACGAAAGCGAGGGCGAGGGATACTTTTGAAAGCGCCCTTTCGGCCTTGGAAAAAGGCAAAGTTGTCCCCTTGGAAGACTGCGTGCTCAGGATTGCCGACGCTCTCAACATCAAGGAGAGGAAGCCCCCCTATCTTACGGGCATAAGGGCCCTCGTTTCGATCATGGAAGCGGCGGGCCTCGTGAAGAAGGTCGGCAAAAAACAAGTGATGCTTGAGAAGGACTTGAAAGATGCCGAAAAAGAGCTGGAGAAGCTCCCCAGCCTAGAAGACATCATAAAGGAAGCCATGGAGGAAATGGTCCCCCGAGAAGAGCTGGAAGCTCCGCCCGTGCAAGCCGTCGTCATGAAGGGGCCGATCCTCTGCATCCCCATGGGCCCCGAGCTCTACAAGTACTACAACAAGTTGCTCGAGAAGGCGAAGGAGAAGGGAGTCGACTGGACGGACCTGCTGATGGAAATCCTCAAGAAAGAGCTAGCCTAGGAAACGCTCGAGTCCTTTGGGAGAAGGCTCGCCCTCCTCGATGATCAGTTCGCCGTATTTCCCGTCATAGCCCGGTTTGATTTTTATCCTGCCCTCCCTTACGGCGAGGACGGCCCTCGCGACGGCTTTATCGACGGCGGCTAGTTCCTCGTAAGGGACTTCGAGCAGGACTTTGTACTCGTTCCCGAACTTCTTCACGAAAGCGGAGTAAAGCTTCCAGTTCGCCGAGTCGGTGAGGGAGCCCCCTCGGACTTTCGCGATAATCTCGCTGAGGGGCAACATGTGGATGAAGTCTATGGCATTTTCGGGGCGGAAGCCCCTCGGCCTATCGGCGAGCTCTTCCACCCGTTCCTCCACCCCTTTCGTCATTTTCCTCCCACACACGGGGCAAATTCCCTTGAGGCGCTTCGCTTCTTCCGGGGGGACTCCGAAGTTGCACGCCCGGTGCCCCGTCCAGTGATACTTGCCGTAGGCAGGGTTCACTTCCACCGTGTACTTCAGCCGACGGGGGTCCTTCTTCCTGATGGCATCGATTATTTCGCGGTACGAGAAGCAATCCAGCTCGAACACGTTCGCCTCCCTTCCGAGCCTCCAGGGCCAAGGGCTGTGGGAGTCGCTGTTGGAAAGAAGCGTGTAACGGTCGAGCCAGCTCACCCTCCAATTCATGGGAGGATCCGATGAAAGACCGGTTTCGAGGGCGTGTATGTGCTTGACTTGGTCTTCGTAGCAGGATTCCATGTCGTCGAAGCCCGTTATGGATCCGAAGACTCCGAACCAAGGAGTCCACGCGTGGGCTGGATACACTTCGTTATCGCTTGAGATTCCCATGACGAGCTCGACGAGTTCCGACGCCCTCATGTTGAGGACGGGGCGCCCGTCGGCGGAGAGGTCTCCGTACTTAGAAAGGGCTTCGTTTATCTGTTCGACGATTTCGAAGCTCGGAGACATGATCACGTGGTGTATCCTCCTCGTTTTCCCCTCCGATTCGAAGACCGTGCACACTTCCGTCGTCAGCACGAATTTCACCGAGGGGTCGTAGGCGGAGGCGTAAATTCCCTCCCCTTCCTCGATTAGGTCTTGCTTCAGCTCATCAAGCCACTTCGGGTGGGTGAAATCGCCCGTTCCTAGAAGATTTAGCCCCTTTAGGCGGGCGAAACGAGTGAGCTCGCGGACATTCATTTTCTGGCTCGTAGCCCTGCTGTACTTGCTGTGAATGTGGAGATCGGCGACGATCCTCAACCAGATGTTAGGAGCGGTTGCTTATGCTATTGAGTATTACGACGGTTGAGCACTTTCTTGGCGAGCTTGCGGACGCGGGGCTCCTTGAGAACTTCCATCCAATCGACTTTCAGCATGATGATGATCCCGATTACCGTTATCGCGGCGCATATGACGGAGAAGACCCAAGAGCTCGGTTGGATGAAGAGGAAAATGAGGGACTGCGTCGCGAAACCCCCGTAGGCGAGGACGGCGCACATCAGCAATTTGCCGGGGAGGCAGTACGCGAAGACTTTCCTCACATCGTACCGCATCATGCCCAGTGGGACGAGGATGAGGTCGTCGGGCAACGGGGTTGCCGCGAAGAGGGCAATAAGGGGGCCCCAGTACCGCTTCGTCGCTTCCAGCAAGTACTCCGCCCTCTTCTTGCGCTCTTCGCTCAAGAGTTTCCCGCCGAAGTAGCCCACCGAGTAGCTCACGACCTCGCCTAGGGAAGCCCCCACCGCCGACACGACCGTCACGATGAGGGGGTCGAGGGCCATGCCCGCGAAGTATATGACGAGGGCGTAGGGAATGGAAAAGAAGAGGGGGGCGCACCCTATGAAGCTCGCAACGAAAACCCCAATGTATCCGTAGGCGAGAAACCACTCGACTTGTCCCGCTTGAACGATCACTTGCTCCTACGCCAATCCCTTTTAAGCTTTTGATTTGGCTTTCAGGACCGCTGCTTTGAGCCGGCAAAAAGCGCAAACTTCCGAGCTAGTAGGAGCCCCGCATACGGAGCATTTCTTCAACGGGGCTTCTTCCACTTTTATCAGGGGCAACAACTTCTTCGCAAAGTTCCTCGCGAACGTGAGGAGGGAGGCGGGGCGATTTCGCTCGAGCTGACGCATCACGTCCTTGAAGGGTCCGAGCTTCTCCCCTTTGGAATAGGGGCAGTCCTCGCCCGCGTACGGAATTCCCGCGGCTTCGCAGAGGGCCTTCGTTTCCAGCTCGTAAACCTCGTAGAGAGGACGTATGCGGGCGGGCAAGGCGTCCCTCGCTGGCGAGGAAGGACCTAGTTTCGATAGGGCATGCAAGTCCCCGGAGATGAGGTTCAGCATTATGTAGGCGGCCATGTCGTCCAGGACGTGCCCTAAGGCGATCTTGTTAGTCCCCAATTTGCGAGCAATATCGTTAAGAATGTACCGCTTGACGAGGGCGCACGCGGAACATATGGGACGGCCCGTAATGGGCTGGGCTCTGAATATGTCGTCTATAGTGAAGCCGTATTCCTCCAGGCGGACTACTTTGGCTTCGAACCCCAAAAGAGAGCATTGCTTGCGGACTTTTTCCACGTAATCGGCGAAGAAGGGGTGCTCGCCCCCGAGGTCTATCGTCACGGGAATAAGGGTTGCCACGTCCGAGAATAAGCGGGCGAGGGCGAAGAACATGGAGGCGCTGTCCTTCCCACCTGATAGGGCGACGAGGATCCTATCGCCCATTTCCACGAGGCCGTATGACTTGACAGTGCGCTCCACTTTGCGCAGGAAATAATCGATGAAGTGCTTCTTGCAAAAGGCTATTCTGGCGTATTCAAGCCATATGAAGGCGGGAGAACCGCACCACTTGCACCTCGGCGCCACGCATATCTATGAATTCTTTTTAAACATGCCTAAACATGAAAGAGGTGCTTCGTCCCGTTCGCATGGAGCGGATTAGGATCATAGTCCACGAGGACTACGCCGACGAGGCGCTCGCTTGTTTGATTTTCGCTCGTTGTTTCCAGCCCATAAATTTGGCGGCGAAGAGGGAGAAATTTCCCGAAGGTGTAGTAGCCGCTAAAGTTCCCGAGAGGTTCTACAAAGCCTCAGAAGCTTTCTCCGAGGCGGAAAGAGTGTTGGCTAGCTTGGGTTTGGAGGCGGAGGGGAAGGCGAAAGTCCTCTCCGAGGAGGAAGTAGAGGAGGCTGGCAAGGAGATCAGGAAGATAGCGAGGGAAGTCTCCGAAGGAAAGGAAGTAGGCGAGGAGGATAAGAAAAAGGTCCGTGGCTTAGCCATTTCCCTGAAGCTCACGAGGCTCGTGGACGAAACGAAAGTGAATGCTCTGGCGACGAAGCACACGCTCATCCTAGAAGGGTGGGTTCCCAAGAGCGAGGTTTCGAAGCTCGAAAGGGAATTGAGGGACGCCTGCGAAGGGTATTGCCACGTGGAGGCGGTTCACTCGGACGACGGTGAAAAGCCCCCAACCCTGCTCAAAAACCCGAGGCTTTGGCTTGACTTCCAGAAGCTAACGATGGCCTTCGGTGCTCCCGATTACGACGAAATGGATCCTACGTTTTTCTACATATTCACTTTCCCGTTGTTCTTCGGGCTCATGTTCGGGGACTTCGGGCACGGCTTGCTCTTCTTTATAGCGGGGGCTTGTTTCTACTGGGCGTATAAGAAAGGGAAAATCAAGGGCTTCTTGGAGGATGTAGCGAAGGGAGGAGTGTTGATGATGCTGTGCGGAGCGGCTTCCATGCTCGTCGGCGTTTTCCTATACGATGAGTTCTTCGGAATGGAGGGGCTTTTCGTTCACTACTGCGAGCCCGTAAGGGAGTGGATCCGGGAGAACACGGTGTGGCTGTCTCCGCCCCACGGGCTTATCATCGAGTCGCCCTGGCACAACGTGACGGGGATGTTGAAAGTGTGCATCTACATCGCCATCGCCCACATAACCTTCGGCCTAGTCCTCGGCATTATCAACGAAGCTATGAGGAAACGCTGGCTTAGGATGATCGCGGGACCTGGGGCGTGGCTCTGGTTCTACGGATCGTGCGCGTACCTCTTCATCAAGTACCGATCCGCTTTGTTCGAGTAC
>CAYNNH010000074.1:0-5155 GCA_964398605.1 uncultured Nitrososphaerota archaeon
GGTAGTAGCAACGCGTCCGTCCGCCCCACCACCTGCGCGAGCAATCCTCCCACCATCGAGCCCGCGATCCCCGATATGCCCACCACCGCCGAGAAAGCCCCCATGAGCTTCGCGTACTCCGCCCCTCCCGACGCCCCGATCCATGCCATCCGCGAGACGTGGACCATGTGCCAGATGGGTATCACGTAGAGGATGCTGAGCACGAGGGGGTCGTCCACCAGCGCCAACGTCGGCCAGTACGCCATGTAGCAGAGGAAGCCCGCCAGCAGGACCTTCTTCGGCCCCGCCCTGTCGCAAAGCTTCCCGTAGAAGAAGCTCATGATCCCTCCCAGCCCCGAAAGCCCCATGACGAAGCCGAAGAGGAGCTTCGAGCGTTGCACCACGTCGTAGTACTTCACTGTGAAAACCGCCGAGAAAGCGGAAGAAGCCAATCCGAACACCGTGCAAACGACGAAGAACGAAAGGACAGGCCCCTTCACGTCGGCGAAGTCGAATTGCTCCCTGTACGCTTCCTTCGCGCAAGCCCAGAAGGGTTTCTTCGACCCCCTCCTTTCTTCCCGGACGAACAAGGCGATGACGAGCGCCGAGAGGAGGGAAGTCGCGCAAGCGAGGAAGAACACGTACTTCACGTCGTAGGACGCGAGGGAACCTCCCACGAGCCCTCCCGCGAACCAAGAAAGGGAGCCCACCGTCGTCAAGAGGCCGAAAGCCTCCCCCTTGCGGGGGTATGTGGCGAGCAGGGAGGAGAAAGCGGGACCTCCGATGGAGCCGAGGACTCCTCCCGCGAAGGCGATGGCGATCACGTGCAGAGGCGACTTCGCGAACACGTAAAGGAGGGTAAAGACGCCCGAAACGACGCTCCCCGTCACGATGAAAGGCTTCCTCGCCCCAAAAGCGTCCGAAAGGGAACCCCAGAAGCGGGCTAGGAGGACGGCGATGATGTTGGATATCGTCCAGAAGAAGGCGAACTCGACGTACGAGGCCCCGAGGTCGAGGATGAAGGCGCATAAAGTGATGTAGCAGGCGGCACCCCCCACTCCCGAAATCGCCGACGCCGCTATGAGGGCGTAGTAGCTCGAGCGTTCCACAAGTATCTCGGTGCACCGTAATATGGCTGTGAGCCGTACTATTGGGATAGCGAAATGGCTGAGGCGCGAGCGAACCCAAAGTTGGACAGGAGAAGTCGCTTCGACGACGAGGCCGAAGAAATCAGGAGGAAAATCGATTGGATAAGGAATGGGACGGAAAAATACCCTTCCCTTTCGGAAATCGTCGTGAGGATGCACGAAGAGGAGGACGAATAAGCTTGGAAGTCCTCTGGGAAACGACTCGGTTCTCAGGGCTTTCCCTTTCCATCTGCGCAATCAAGGGCGTGCGTGTAGGGACTAGGCCGGAAGAGCTAGACGAAGTGATTCGAGACTTCGAGGAGCGCGTTAGGCGGACATACACGCTGGAGGAGCTCAAGTTCCACCCCGTGGTGAGGGCTTACCGGGACTTTTTCTGGAGGATGGGCGTGGATCCCACGAAGCACAGGCCTTCGGGCGAAGCCCTCGTGAGGAGGATAATCCACGGGAAGTCCCTGCCCCGCATTTCCAACGTGGTGGACGCGTGCAACCTCGCTTCCGCCGAAACTTTCGTGACGTTGAGCGTCTTCGACCTCGACCTCGTGAAGCCTCCCCTAAAAGTTTGCTCCCTCTCGGGGGAGGAAGTCCGCGTCTTGGGGAGGGGCACGGTCGTCCTGAAGGGGGAGCTCGTCCTCGCCGACTCGGAGAAGGTGCTCTGCGTCTACGCCTACGGGGATGTGGAGGAAACGAAAGTAACGCCGAAGACGCGGAACGTCCTCATCGTGTCCTACGGAGCCCCGGGACTGGAAATGAGCAAAGTGGAAGAAGCCCTCTCGAAGGCTTCCGAGTACGTGAAAAAGTACGCGGGCGGCGTCGAAGTCTTCCGTAGGACTTTCTCGGCGATCTAGAGCCTCAGGTCGACGTCCGCCTTCAGCCTCTTCAGGAACGCGGCGACGAGCTTGGCGGCGTTCTCCACGTCGTCCAAGTGCACGACGCCCGTGTGGGAGTGTATGTAGCGGGTGGGCACGTTGACGGCCGACACGGCGGTTCCTCCAGCGGTTATCTGCATGGCGGAAGAATCGGTGGCCCCCCGCTCGATGATGTCGTACTGATAGGGGATCCCCTCCGCCTCGGCCGCCTCGACGAGCATCCTCACGACCTTCGGGTGGGCGACCATGCGGGCTTCCCTCACGCCTATGGCGGGCCCCTTCCCCAACTGGACGTGGCTGTACTCCTTCAAGCCGGGCATGTCTCCGGGTATGCAGACGTCCAGGGCGAGCCCTATGTCGGGCTTCGTCTCGAAGGTGGCCGCGAACGCCCCCCTTAAGCCCATTTCCTCCTGAATGGTCCCGACGGCGTAGACCTTCGCGTCCAGAGGAACGTCCTTCAGCAATTCCATCGCCCTTATGAGGACGACGCAACCCACCCTATCGTCGAAAGCCTTCCCCATGGCCATTTTCCCGTTCTTCATGAGCTTGAACTTGCTGTCGGGGAATATGGGACAACCGGGCTTTATTCCCCATTTTTCCGCTTCTTCCTTGCTGGAAGCCCCAACGTCGATGAAGAGGTCCTCTATTTTGGGGGCCTTCTTCGCTTCTTCCGGCTCGACGATGTGAACGGGCTTCATGCCTATGATGCCGGGGATGAGGTCCTTCTCCGTCTTGATGAGGACGCGTTGCTCGGGGATTACGCGCGGATCCCAGCCCCCGACGGGGACGAACTTGATGAAGCCCTTGTCGTCGATGTAGCGGACCATGAAGCCCACCTCGTCCATGTGAGCGGTGAGGAGGACCGTCGGGCCTTTCCCTTCCCGCTTCCCTATCACGTTGCCCAGCTTGTCCACTTCGACCGAGTCGCAGAACTTCTCGAGCTCGCCGATCATGATGGAGCGGACCTCGTCCTCGAAACCGGAAATTCCGAGGGCGTTGGAGAGCTTCTCTAGGAGCTCTACAACCCTAGACGACATAGCTAGGCAGTAGGTGTGGGATTAATACGTTTAGCGTTCGTCGGCTAGGCGGCTTCCACTTTCTTCAGCTGAGCGCGGTACATCTCGATGATCTCCTTGACCGTCGTGGCGTCCTTAGGTCCCTTGTCGTCCCTCCACCTGCCCGTGAACCTCGGGAATCGTATGGCGAGTCCCGACCCCTTTCTTATGGCGTCCATGGCGCACGTGTGAACGGGGCTGAGGGTTATTTCGTCCCCTATGACCTCGATGACCTTCGCGGGCTTGAACCAAACGTCGGGCTCTAAGACCGACACAACGTCCTCGGGCTTCTCGTCGACTTTGTAGGGGGCGAGTATCTTGGGAAGGGCCGCTAAATCCTCGTCGGTGAAGCCCGACCCCACTTTGCAGACGGTCTTGAACTTCCCGTCCTCCTCGTCGTAAGCGGCCACCAAGAGGGCGCCGTACGTTCCCGCCCTCTTCCCTTTCCCCATGAACGCCCCAACGACGACGAGGTCGACGGGCTCGACCATCTTGCTCTGGTAGCTCCGCTTCAGCTTCACCCACAGCCAGGACCTCGCCCCCGCCCGGTAGATGGATTCCGGCGCCGTCGATTTGATGAGGAGGCCTTCGCAACCTTCCGAAATGGCCTTGTTGAAGAACTTCTCGATTTCCTCGGGGTCGCTCGATATGATCATCTCGGTGAGCCTTACATCTTCGGATTGCTCCACGATTTCCTCGAGCTTCTTCCTACGCTCCAAGTAGGGCTTCAACGTGTAGTCCTCCCCGTCGACGTACAGGCAGTCGAAGAGGAAGAGGACGACGGGAATTTCTTCCTTAATGCGCTCGATCTCGTACTTGCGCCTCCGGTGCATGAGGACTTGGAAGGGCTGGAGTTCGCCCGCTTCGTTCACGGCAACGCACTCTCCTTCCACGATGGCTTGCTTCGCCTTTATGTACTTCCTGCACGCGTCCACGACATCCGGGTACATGTGGGTGATGTTCTCCAGCCTTCTCGAGTAGATGACTATTTTATCGCCGTCCTTGTGGATTTGCATCCGCTCTCCGTCGAGCTTATACTCGGCGGCGCAACGTCCCTGCAATTTCTCTACGATTTCTTGAGCGGTGGAAAGCCTCTGGGCGAGCATCATGCGGACGGGGATCCCGAGCGTGATGGATATCTTCTTCACCCCCTCGATCCCTTCTTTGGCGACCGTTTTCGCGACTCTCCCTAAATCGCTGCAGAGGTTGTACGCCCGCTCGAGGATTTCCCGGTTTTTCTCCACTTTCTCGACGAGGGCCCTCTCGGCTTCGGGCAACTGGGCCCTCCCTCCCAACTCCACCATGCGCATGTAGGAAGCCCTCTCCTTCTCGCCAGCGAAGGCGACGGCGAGGGCGTCCAGGATGGTCATGTCGGCGACCCCGAGCCTCAAGCGTCCCGTCACCGTCCTCAGTATGTACCTAGCCTCTTTCGGGCTCGCGTCGGCCAGCAACCCCATGAGGCCCCTGACTTTCCGAGCGGCGCTACCCTCGCCCGTCGCCCTCGCGATTGCGTCCAGAGTGCGGTAAACCTCGCCTACGGTGAGTTGCCTCGCGAAGAGGGTCAGTTGGGCGGCCTTCTTCCTCGAGGCGAAATATTCCGCCGCTAGGCCTAGGTCTCCCCGTTTCTTCATCTCCTCGATCACGTCGTCCACGCTCACGCCGTAAGCTTGGGCGACTGCCCTAGCGGCCATCTTTTCCGCCATCCCGAGCTCGGGCAACCCCATCCAGTCGGGGTGGAGCTTCCCTTGGATGAAGTAGACGATCTTGTCGATGTCGTCGGGATCCGCCTCCATGAAGAGGTGGACGAGGAGCTTCGTCATTTCGAGGCGTTTGGTCGTCGATTCTATTTTCTCGAAGAAATCCGCCAGCTTGGAATACAGCATATCAAGTGAGAAGGAAGGGGGCTATATCAATAACTTGCCAGCTAAAACGGTTAAAGCGAAGGGGCTTCATTACGAGATGAAAGACTTCCTGCTCAAAATATTGGAAGAAGGGACGAAGCTCGGCGCCGAGTTCGTCGATGTAAGGGTTGAGAAGAGCGAGGGCACTCGAATAACGGTCGTCGACGGCAAGACGTGGAGGCTCGTGAGCTCTAGGGACATAGGGG
>CAYNNH010000075.1:0-5119 GCA_964398605.1 uncultured Nitrososphaerota archaeon
TATGATGCCCCCTTTCAAGAAGCCTGCAAAAGTGAGGCCTGCAGTGACGAGAACGCCGAGGATTATTCCCCCCATTATCCCGGCGAGGAAGCCGCACTTCGCTCCCGTCCCCAGACCTTCATCGACGAGGAGCCCCGCCACGAACCCCCCTATGAGGGGGGCGAGTATGGCGAAGGGCCCTAGCAAGACGGCCAATACGACGGTGACGAGGAATCCCGCGAAGGCCTCCAACCACATCTTCGCTTTTCTTCTCCCGCAAGAAAAACTTATCGGAACACAGAAAACTGCCCTTTTACTAAGAAGATGGACTCCAGAATCAGGGCGACCTTCGAAGCCCTTTTCGCCCTCGAGGAAATAAGGGAAATTTGGCGTCAAACGGCCCCTTTCCACCGCCTCTCCGAATCGGAACAAAAGCGCCTATCTCGGCTCGTGGAGAAGGTAAGGACGTGCCTCGACATCATCACGTCCCCTCCCAAGGAAGTGGAACCTCCGGACATCGCGCCCAAGATCCCGCTGAGGTCCGTGGAAGAAGAGTTCGTCAACATAAGCCCCATCCAGAGGGGAGGAACGGTCCCCCCGATTGGGAGGAAAGCGATGATCTCTTACATCGATGGGTACTCGGTTTGCGACTTTTGCATGCCCCCCTTCCGCCTCGACAAGATTAAGAAGCCAGATTTGGCCGAATTTCACGAGGAACTCGCCGAGTTCTTGGGAATGGACGTTGCCCGCCTCATACCGGGAGCTAGGAGGGGCTTCCAAGCTGTCGTATCGTCCTTGGTGAAGGCGGGGGATCCCGTGGTCGTTGACTCGCTCTCCCACTACACCGTGTACTTGTCGATCGAGCAAGCCGGAGGGAGAGTTTTCGAGGCGAAGAGCACAGGCTTCCCCGAGTATAGGCTGGACCCTTCCGCTTACGAGGACGCCATAAAGAGGGCTGAAAGGGAAACGGGCAAGAAACCCGCCCTCGCCGTTCTTTCCCACGTCGACTATTCCGTGGGAAATCTGCACGACGCCAAGCGAATCGCCGAGACCGTCCACGAGCACGACATCCCCCTATTGCTCAATTGCGCCTACACGGTGGGGGTCATGCCCGTGAACGGGAGGGATTTGGGGGTCGACATCATCGTTTCGAGCGGTCATAAGTCCTTCGCGAGCCCCGCTCCCTCGGGGATTCTGGCGACGACGGCCGAGATGGCCAAGCGGATCTTGCGCACTTCCGCCATCGTTGGCGACATGAGCGGCAAGATGTTCCCCGCGAAGGAAGTCGAACTGCTCGGGTGCACGCTCATGGGGGGAGTTTCCGTCGTCATGATGGCCGTTTTCCCCCACATCAAGGAGCGCGTGGGCAAGTGGGAGGAAGAGGTCAAGAAGGCTCGCTGGTTTTCGAGGGAAATGGAGCGCATCGAGGGGGTCGTGCAACTCGGGATGAGGCCCAAGGAACACACGCTGATAAAGTTCAAGACGGACTCTTTCCACGAAGTGGCGAAGAAGCACAAGAAGAGGGGCTTCTTCCTCTACCGGGAACTGAAGAAGAGGAAGGTATTCGGCGTCGCCCCGGGCGTGACGGAGACCTTGAAAGTGAACGTGTACGGCTTGTCGTGGGAGCAACTGAGGTACGTCGTCGAGTGTTTCCACGCCATAGCGTCCAAGTACAAGATTCCGGTCGCCTAGCAAAACCATTATATACGGGAGGGAGTTCTGCCCTTAGCCATCTAAAACGGGACCAGGCGACTGGTTCTGTTTTAGGTGGCTGGGGGTGAGAGTGTGAAGGTATCCGAGCTAAGGCCAGGTATGGCAGGAGTAGCCGTGAAGGCTAGGGTTCTCGAGAAGAGGAAGCCAATGCGGACGAGGACGGGCAGGATCCTCGTGGAGGTCGTGATTGGGGACTCATCGGGCGTCGTCGTGCTGACCCTCTGGGGGCGCCAAATCGACTTGGTGAAGGAAAACGACGTTGTGGTGATCAGCGGGGCTTTCGTGAAGAGCTTCAGGGGAGAGCCCAGACTTTCCCTAGGACGCAGGGGTCGCCTAGAAGTCGTCGAAGACCCGGATTTCCCCACCAAAGAAGAAATCTTGTCTAGGAGGTGAAAACATGGCGGAAGAACTCATGTCTAAGAAGCCCTTGAGGAAAGGGGAGCAACTGGAAATGTTGCACGACTCCGTCCTCATCCAAGCGCCTGAGGAGGAGAAGATATACCGCGTTCCCATGGCGATTTACGTGGTGTGGATCATCTGCGACGGGAAGACGGCCGTTCAGGACATGTGCGAAAAGCTCAGCAAGGAGTCGGGCGTCGAATTGGAGAGGGTGAAGGAGATAGTCATCTACGCCTTGAAGGAGCTCGAGCGTGTGAAGCTCGTGGAATACGTGTAGGGCACGTACCAAGGCTAGTTACGTTCCTTTTATTTTTCCGAACTCTGAGCGGGCTTTTCAATCTTTATAAGCAATTTGCCTACTAGTTGGATGCCGAAACGGGTAGTCATTGTCGGAGCGGCCGGTAGGGACTTCCACAACTTCAACACGTGCTTTAGGGACAATCCGGAATACCGAGTGGTCGCCTTCCTCGCCACTCAGCTCCCCAACATCGCGAACCGCGTCTACCCGCCGGAGCTCGCTGGATCCTTATACCCTGAGGGGATACCCATCTTGCCCTACGAGGAGTTGCCCCGCTTAGTTAGGGAGGAAGGAGTGGAAGAAGCCATCCTCGCGTATAGCGATCTCACCTACGAAGACCTCATGCACCAGGCTTCGGAGCTCATGGCGTACGGGCTCGATTTCCGCCTCATAGGATGGAAGAAGACCATGCTCGAATCCAAGAAGCCCGTGATAGCCGTGTGCGCCGTGAGAACGGGGGCTGGAAAGAGCACGGTCACTCGGGCCGTCTGCCGGGCCCTAAAGCGTAGGAACGTGCGCTTCGTGGCGGTGAGGCACCCCATGGCCTACGGGGACTTGCTCAAACAGAAGTGCGAGCGCTTCGCTTCCTACGGGGACTTGGACAGGCGGGAGGTGACCATCGAAGAGCGCGAGGAAATCGAGCCTCTCTTGAGGGAAGGAGTCGTCGTGTACACGGGAGTCGATTACGCGTGCGTCCTCGAAGAAGCGGAGAAGGAAGCAGATGTCATCATTTGGGACGGCGGGAACAACGACTTCCCCTTCTTCAAGCCCGACTTCCTCATAGTGGTGGCGGACGCCCTGAGGCCGGGGCAGGAGGTGGGCTCCTACCCCGGGGAAATAAACGTGCGCATGGCGGACATCGTGGTGATAAACAAGGTGGACGTGGCGGAAGAGGAAGCCGTCAGAGCCGTGGAGGAGAACGTAAAGCGCGTGAACCCTAAGGCCACCATCGTGAAGGCGAGGTCGGAGGTCTCCGTCGACAAGCCGGAGTTGATTGAAGGCAAGCGGGTCCTCGTCGTGGAGGACGGTCCCACGATAACCCACGGAGGGTTGAGCTTTGGGGCTGGGTTCGTCGCCGCCAACAAATACGGGGCGGCGGAAATCGTTGATCCTAGGCCTTACGCGTTGGGGTCGCTGAAGGAGGCATACGAGAAGTACCCCCAACTAGGCCCCGTCCTCCCGTCAATGGGCTACGGAATCGACCAGATAAGGGAGTTGGAGGCCACCATAAACGCCATAGACTGCGATACCGTCATTCTTGGGACGCCTTCCGACCTCGCCAAGTTCATGGTTATCAACAAGCCTGTCGTCCACGTTAAGTTCGAGCTGAAGGAAGTCGAGGGGCCCACCATAGACTCCCTAATCGAAGAGTTCCTGAAGCGAATGAGGGAACTCAATAAACTTCCTGCTTCCTGACCTGACTCTTAACGAAGTCAGTTATTTCTTTCAGAGCCGAAAAACAGTCTTTCCTGTGTTTCCCCATCACCGCCAAGAAGGATATGATTTCCCCGGGCTCTTTCGATCCCCGCTCGTGGGCCCCCTCGAATTCGACGCCGTGCTTTGAGGCTATCCTGCCCGCCCCTTCCAACACGCTCGGGACATCCCCTTCTAGGACGAGGGACTTCACCTTCCCTCCATCGCTCCTCACGATCCCGACGAAGATGAGGACTGCGCCGCAATCTTTTTCTTTCGCCCTGGAGAGCACTTTTTCAACGAGGGATGGAACATCTATCATCTAGAGGGAAGCGTACTCCTCCTGTAAAGCTTTCGGCTCCACGCCCAGCTTCTTGAGGGTGGATATGGCGTTCTTCAGGAACCAGCGGTAGGCCTTCGGGTCCTCCTCGAAGTACTCCGCCACATCCTTGCGGACGAACTTCAGGTATCCCAGCAACTCCTTGCCCTTCGCCCTGGAGGCCCTATCCATCCAAGACCTCGCCATGGCCTTGAGAAAGCCGGGCAATTTCTCGACGAACTCCTTAATCTTGGACGAAACTTCCTTGCTGACGTCGGCATCTCGCTCCACCAAGCGCTTTATTTCTTCTAGGTCGGGGAAAGCTTTCCTCGCCTCCTCTAGGAGCTTGACGTAGCCGAGCACTGTTTTCTCCCGTGTCTTCCTATTTTGCCTTTCTTCCACAAGTAGACGACGATTCCCGAAACCGTAGCCACGACGGCAACGATTACCCCCACGCTCACGACGGTCCATGTGGGGACCTTGCCCACGCCCGGAACGACCACTTCCTCCGGCTTCACTTCTTTCTTCTCGCACCTATCGGGCACGCCGTTCCCGTTGAGGTCTATGTCGAGGGTGACCGCCACGTTTATGGTGTCCACGTCCACCCACTCCCCGTCGGAATACTCCTTGTCCTTCACGGAGTTGGCGAGCGGAATACTCCACACGGCGGAGGAGCCCGGATCCCTTCCCGCCACGAGTACGGTGACATTAAGTTTCCTAGGAACCCCGCCTATCTGGCTCCACCTCAACCTGAACTTGAACAGGGTGTTTCCGCTGTGGTCCTCCGCGACATCGGAGTAATCGGTTGGCGATAGATCCGAGTAGTTCCAGCCCTCTCCCGTCCACTTGCAGAGCTGGGCGGACGTAATCGAACTGCCATCCCAGTAGAAGTAGACTTGGTAATCGGGCAGGAACTTTTCGAAGGAGTGCAGGCGGTTCCAAGCATCTCCCTCATCGGCGCTGGAAAATCCCCCTTCTTCCACGTCCAAGCAGAACCC
>CAYNNH010000076.1:0-5093 GCA_964398605.1 uncultured Nitrososphaerota archaeon
CCTCCCATCCCTATCCCGCTCACGAGGAAGAACAACTCGATGAGTTGAGCGATCAGGGAGGCTTTTCTCGTCCCGAGGAGCGAAGCCAAGGAGAAGACGAAGGCCTGCCCTGCTGGGGTGAGTAACATGAGCAATCCCGCCACGAGCAAGGCAATTCCTGGAATGCCGACGGAGAGACCGAAGAGCTTCGTGGGTATTTCCTTGCTGAGGGCGCACTCCCTCACGGAAAGTGGGACAGCGTAAGGAATGGCGACGCTCACCGCCCTTATGATGGGCGGGCCCAAGAGGATCACGAACGGCAACTCGGTGATGAAGAACCAGATGGTCAAGCATGTCGAGAGGGCGACGATTTCCCAAGCTCCCAAGTAGGGGATGAACCCGAGCCATATGATCGTGGGGACGTAGAGGAAGGCGACCACCCCGCACCCGAGGGCGAGTCCCGCGAAGGAAGCGAGGACGTACCTCGACCAGCTGAACTTGCGCTCTAGGATCTTCCCGAAGACGAAGAAGCCCAGGAAGTTGCCGGGAACGGCCGCCACGAGGCTAGGGATGTAGAGTTGCATGTGCTTTATCGAGTCGCAGAGCAAAGTTCCGACCGCCGCCCCAATGGCCGCTGGCAACGCCCCGTATATGACGGCGAAAACGGCGGGTATGACAACGGCGGGCCTGAACTGACCCCTTCCCCAAGGGGACTCTATGTAGGCGGTGAGGAGGGAGAACATGGCGTAGAGGACGGCGCACATCACGATGCCCGCTACGTTCCAGCTCAGCGACTTCCTGCGCTCGCTCATCTCCTTAGCGGTATGAGGCAGATGAATTTCAGAGTTTTGTCCCCCGTGTTCAGGAATTGGTGGGGTTGGTTGGGCGGCACGAAGACGACAACTCCGGGTTCAAGCTTCGCCTTTTCCTTGTCGGTGACGACTTCCCCTTCCCCTTCTAGGACGAAGACCTCGTGTTCCCAAGGGTGCGTGTGGTAGGGCGTACAGCCTCCCGGCTCCACCTCAAAGAGCCTCATGCAGAAGTTCGGGACGCCATCCTTCTCGGCTAGGAGCCACCTTATGCGGGCCTTCTTCGCCCCCTCTACTTTGACTTCCTCGGCGGAGACAGAGGTGTAGTGGAAGGCCTTCATCGGGTATGTTAGCGCGTAGAAGATAATAGTGCGGGAGGAGGTGGGACCCCCCTCCCTCCCCCCATGAACACTTGATGGTCGCCGATATAAGTTTATCCCAATTCCTAAAATTAGCAATTCTGAGCCCTATTACTCTACTAATAGAGTTTCTCTCAGCAATTTCTTGAATAAGCTTATTCCTTTGACGAAATTGAAAGCTGTTCAACGTTATTGTACTACCGCTTCGACGAAGGCCTCAGCGAGGGGGTCCCCCTTATCGACAGCCGACCCTCCCTACCCTCGCCCGTAGGTCGACCCTCCTCACCTACTTCAAAACGCCTCGTCGGGCTCTCGGAAAAAGCGAAAAAGAAAATTAGTTCATTTATTGACGCGGAATGCCAAAACTACCCCTCGAGGCTTTGAAGAAAGTAAAGGAAGAAGAGATCCGCCTACTTAAGTTCATCGAGAAGTCCATGCGTCGTTACGACTTCGTCCCCCTCGATTATTTGTGCCGAAACCTTTCCATCCCCGTGGATCAAGCGAAGGAAAAGCTGGATTGGATGAAGGAGCTGGGCTTGTTGCTGAGACACCCCTTCCCCTACGAGGGTTACCGGCTCACGGTGAAGGGCTTCGACTTGCTCGCCCTCAACGACCTCTGGGAGCGGAGGGTGCTCGTCGCCATAGGCCACCCCATACGGGTCGGGAAGGAGTCCGACGTTTACATGGGGCTCACGCCCAAAGGGGAGGAGGTCAGCGTGAAGTTCCACAGGCTCGGGAGGGTGAGCTTCCGGCAAACCCGGAAGAAGCGGGGCTACGTGGACCAGAAGGTGCACAAACCCTTCGAGTCAATGAAGTCCGCCTTACGGGAGTACCGCGCCCTCAAGATCGCCCACCGGTGCGGGGTGAAGGTTCCCCGTCCCATCGCGAGGAACAGGCACGTCCTCGTCATGTCGCTGATAAGGGGGATTCCCGTCGCCGACTACATAGGCGAGTTGCCCGCCCCGCCCAAGGAAGTCCTCGAGGAAATTCTGCGCAACGCGAGAATCGCTTACGTGGAGGGAAAAATCGTGCACGGGGACTTAAGCCCCTTCAACGTCCTGCTCGACGAGAAAGGGGAAATTTTGATCATCGATTGGCCCCAATACGTCCCCGCGAGCCACCCCAACGCCCTTATGCTGCTCGAGAGGGACCTGAGGAACCTGCTCGAGTACTTCGAGAGGAAGTTCGGGGTGAGCCTCCCCTTCCGAACCTGCTTCGATTACGTGCGGGGTGAGAGGGACCGCCTAGAATAAGCTTACTTCCCCCTTGAGGATGAGGTTCGTGAGCTTCTGCACGTTCCTGACTTCCTCCTCCGCTATGGCCGTCGCCTCTGCCCTCACGTTCGAGATGGAAGTTCCCGGCTCTAAGATCGCCTGTATATCGACGATCTCGGGATCGTCGATGGGCTTCCCTATCCTGCTCAACGCCTTCACGTAGACCTCCCTGACCCCTTTCACCTCCTCGTACACCCGCTGGGCGATGCGGTAGGCGAGCACGTTGTAGAGCTTCCCCACGTGGTTCACGGGGTTCTTCCCCGCTGTCGCCTCCAAGGACATGTACCTGCAAGGAGTGATGAGCCCGTGGATCCGATTCCCCCTCCCCGTGTTCCCGTCGTCCCCGTGCTCCGCCGAAGTCCCCGTCACCGTGAGGTAGTAAATTCCCCTCCTCGGGTCGTCGGCCGCGTTCACGCACACCTCCACGGGCAAGTCGCATATTTTCGAGGCTAGATCGAGTATCCTGTCCTTCACCTCCTCCTTCACCGAGAAGTAGTGGTCCTTGTCGGGGACCAGCGAGCTTATCATGGCGACGGCGACGGTCAGCTCTACCTCCTTGCCCTTCCTCAACCCCATCACCTTGACGTCCTCCCCCGTTTCGGGCAATTCCTTCTTGAAGTCGGGCGAGTTCAGCAACTTCTCCGTCTCGAGGACGAGCCTTTCCGTCGCACTCAGGGGCGCGAAAGCCACTCCGAAAGAGGTGTCGTTCGCTAAGGGCACTTTCTCCCCCGCCTCGAAGACGGCCCTTAGGTCGACGGATCCCTGCTTGATCTTGTAATCGATGATGACGTGCCTATCCGGGTCGAGGAATCTGAAGTTGTGCTTGATGAAGTCCCTTATCGCCTCGACGGCGAGAGTCCCGACGGGTATTTGCTCTATCTTCCCTTCCCGTTCCACGTAGCTCGTTGCCCTTCCCGCCACGATGATGTAGATGGGTTCTACGACTTCCCCTCCGCCGAACCATACGTTCGCCCTCCCCCCTACAACGAGGCCCTTGTCGACGTTGTGGTGGAGGATCGTCCCATAGTGCTCCAAGTAGTACTGGCAGAGCCTCCTGCTAACGGCCTCGGAAGAAGAATCCGCTATGTAGTCGGGGTGGCCTAGCCCTTTCCTTTCTACGATTTCAACGTCGAGCTCTTCGACGGGTCTTTGCTTGAGCTCCTCAACGACGACCCTCATCTCTCGGGGAATTTAACGTAGAGGATGTTGTTCCCCCGTATAAAGATGTTCCCGTAATTCGCTTTCGCCTGATCGCCCTCGTACTCCACCGCGTCCTTGAGGATGATGTTCATGTAGTCGTCGCAATCGACCATGTAGCCGCGCAATTCCATGCCCGATTTGAGCTTCACGACGACGTACTCGTTGAGGGCTTTCTTCAGCACGGAGAGGGGATTCTTTATTTCGCCCATCCCATGCTTAACTACCTTAGCTATAAAATGGCTCTCGCTTCTTGTTAAAGCATGGCTACCCAGATGGAGCTCGCGAGGAAGGGCACGGTTACCGAGGAAATGCGCTCCGTTGCCCGGGAAGAGGGGATCGATCCGGAGAAGTTGAGGCGCCTAGTCGCGTCGGGCAGGGTAGTCATACCGAGGAACGTGCGGAGGGAGAACCTCACCTCGATAAAGGGCATAGGGGAGGGCCTTTCCGTGAAGGTGAACGCGAACGTGGGGACTTCCCCCGACTTGTGCGATCCCGATTTGGAGGTGGAGAAGGCGAAAGTGGCCGTCAAGTACGGGGCCGATACGGTGATGGACCTCTCCACGTGGGGGGACCTCGACCTCATAAGGAGGAGGATCATCGAGGCGGTTCCCGTCCCCGTTGGAACCGTTCCGATCTACCAAGCGGCGATAGAGTCCGTCCATAAGCGGGGCGCCATCGTCTTCATGACGGAGGACGACATGTTCAACGTCATCGAGAAGCACGCGAAGGACGGGGTCGACTTTATGACCGTCCACTGCGGGGTGGTCAAGTACATCGTGGAGAAATTGCGCGAGAGGCCGCGAGTCACGGGGATCGTGAGCCGAGGGGGCACTTTCCACGCCGCTTGGATCATCCATAACGAGAAGGAGAACCCCCTCTACGAGAACTTCGATTACCTGCTCGAGATCGCGAAGGAGTACGACGTGACTCTCAGCTTGGGCGACGGCTTCAGGCCGGGAGGAATTGCGGACTCCACCGATTGGTTCCAGATCCAAGAGTTGCTCGTCATAGGAGAACTCGTGAAGAGGTGTAGGAAAGCGGGGGTTCAGTGCATGGTGGAGGGCCCCGGCCACATAAGGCTCGACCAAGTGGAGGCGAACGTGAGGTTGGCGAAGGTCGTCTGCGACGGGGCCCCCTTCTACGTGCTGGGACCCTTAGTCACCGACATAGCGCCCGGCTACGACCACATCGTCTCGGCCATAGGAGGGGCCATCGCCGCCATGGCGGGGGCCGACTTCCTGTGCTACCTGACCCCATCGGAGCACTTGGGCTTGCCGCTCGTCGAGGACGTGAAGGAGGGGGTGATTGCGGCGAGGATAGCCGCCCACGCCGCGAACATCGTGAGGCTGGGGGGCAAGTACGAGGAGTGGGATCGCAAAATGGACGAAGCCAGACGCGCCCTCGATTGGGCGGAGCAGTTTTCCCTAGCCATCGACCCCGAGAGGGCGAAGAAGATCTATAAGCGCGTCAAC
>CAYNNH010000077.1:0-4965 GCA_964398605.1 uncultured Nitrososphaerota archaeon
CCCCGAAGACCTCGTGATCCTGCCCTATTCGACGATTCAGTTCGTCGCCAGCGCAAGCGATAATGGCGTCATCGCCCAAGTCGTGCTCTACGTGGACGGGACGCCTTACACGATGGTCCTCGCCGATGGCAAGTACGTGTTTACGCTGAGCTACGTGTCCGAGGGTAGCCACACGTGGTACGTGCGCGTGATCGACGCCGCTGGAAACGCTGCGACTTCTTCCACGAGGAGCTTCGTGGTAGATGTGACTCCACCAAGCGTGACCTCGGCTGGACCCGCTTCCGGCTCTGTGTACGCGGAGACTTCCGTGTCCGTCTGGGTCAACTGTAGCGACGATTTCGGGCCGATGAATGTGACATTCTACGTCGACAGCATTCCCGTCGGTAGCGTAATAATTGCGACGCCCGCTGGTTCCGCCAGCATGCTCCTCAACCTCACCGAAGGAGTGCATAGCTGGTACGTGATGGTGTGCGATGGCGCTGGACACAGCGTTTCCACGGTTCCGAGGAGTATAGTAATCGATGTGAGCAAGCCAGTCTTCGTCACGGCGAGCGTAACACCTGGCACATTCGTTAACGGGACGGAAGTGACGCTCTACGTGAACTTCACTGACAACATGGCCATCGATCGCGTAGAGCTCTGGATCGACGGGGAGTGCTACGGAGTCATGCCCTACGACGCCTCCACCGGTTATTACAGGCTGACAATCACGCTCGCCAACGGCACGCACACGTGGTTCGCAAGGGCTTACGACAAGGCGGGCAACTACGTCGACAGCCCGTCTCAGACGATAACGATGAGCTGGCCAGTCGCCGCGAAAGTCCCCGCCGTAGCTCCAGTCGTTGCCGCTCCACCGATGATAGCTTGGGTCGCCTTGGGCGTAGCGCTAGCGGCGCTGATAGGCGTAATCGCCATCCTGATCATAGCTAGAGTGGCCGTTTCGAGGAAATCCGAAGAAGTTTAGCCTTTTTCTCAGTATTTTTTGGCTAGTTCCTTCCCTACTTCGAAAGCTCTCAAGTTCAAATCGATGGTTTTAGGGGGAACGGTTTCCTCAATAGCCTTTTTCAACTCGTCAAGGGGGACTAAACCGAGCTTCTGGGCGACGTAGGCGAGCACTATGACGTTGGCGAGAACCCTTAGGCCCAGCTTCTCCGCTTCCCGAGTGGCAGGTATGGAGTGAACCTCGGCTGGTAGCCCTTCGGGCACTTGAACGAGGTCGGAGTCCACGACTAGGATCCCTCCTTTTTTCAAGCTAGCTGAGAACTTGTTTAAGGCATCTTGGCTCAACGCTATCAGTATGTCGCACTTTCTCACTTTGGGGAACCGCACGGGTTCATCGGAGTAAATTACTTGGCTTTCCGCCGCCGTCCCCCGAGCCTCGGCCCCGTAGCTCTGAGTTTGGACGACATGGTACCCCGCCTTAACGAGGGCCTTGCCCAGAATAACTCCCGCCAGAACGACGCCTTGACCTCCCGTCCCCGTTATGCGAATTTCCCTACGCACGCTGGTCTATGCGCGACCGAATATGTGGTTATGGCTTGCCCGCCTTCGCCTTTTCGAGTAGCTTTCGGTAGGCGTCGAGCAAGCTTTCTCGATCCCGATCCGCGAACTCTCCTACGGTTATTTTACCCTCTTCTGGATGTTGAACGGGCGTCGTGTTTTCCTTGAACCATTTCAGCATGTCGACAGGCCTGCGCAACCCGACCCTTCTGCCGTAGTTCGTCGGGCATTGGCTGAGAACCTCGATGAACCTGAACCCTTTCTTCCCGATGGCTTTCTTGATGGATTCCTTGAGGGCGTGCACGTGGAAGGTCGTCCACCTTGCTACGTAGTTGGCTCCAGCGGCTTCCACGAGCTTCGCCGCATCTATCGGGTACTCGACATTCCCGTAAGGCGTGGTGGTCGTGATAGCGCCTTTCGGCGTGGTGGGGGCTACTTGCCCTCCCGTCATTCCGTAGATCATGTTGTTGACCATGATGACGAGCAAGTCGGCATTCCTCCTCGCCGCGTGGATGAGGTGATTCCCCCCTATGCCCGCTACATCACCGTCCCCTCCGAAGACGACCACATGGAGCTCGGGTCGGCAGAGCTTTATCCCGAGGGCGACGGGTATCGCCCTTCCGTGAGTCACGTGCACGCTATCCGCCTTGAAGTGAGGGGATGGGATCCAAGCGGCGCAACCGATCCCGCTACAGAAGACGAACTCGCTCAAGTCCTCGTAGCCCAGTTCTTCAACGGCCTTGAGGAAACAGTTGATGACGATTCCGCACCCGCATCCGCTACAGAAAGGCGTTGGAAGGACTTCCCTTCGCAGGTATTTCAGCGACGGGTGCATTCTTCCGCCACCTCCACCAATTCCTCGGGGGTGATGAGCTCTCCCCCTCCCACCTTGTTCACGGGGACGATGTCGCTCTTCCCGCGAACGATTCTCTCTACTTCGTAGACGAGCTGTCCTAGGTTGAGCTCAGGAACCAAGATCGCCTTCGCCTTCTCGGCCATCTTTCGAATGATGTCCTCGGGGAGGGGCCAGAGACACCGCAACCTCAGATGCCCCGCCCTAATTCCCTTCCCAGCCAATTCGTCCACCGCCTCGTACACGCTCCTCGATGTACAGCCATAGGATACGAACCCTATTTCACAGTCCAAAGTCCCCTGAAGCTCGTAATCGATGATTTTGTGGGCGTTCTTCCTTATTTTGTAGACCAAGTGTTTCACCAGTCTTCGGTGCGCTTCGGGATCTGCCGTCTTCCTATACCCCATTTCGTCGTGGGTCGACCCCGTCACGAGCACGTTAAACCCGTCTCCGATTCTGGGCATGGGGAGAATTTCCGTTTCTCCGCCCCCGAAGAAGGCTTTCTCGCCCCTTTGAGGCCTACGCCTCTCCACGACTTCCACTTTATCGGGGACGACCACGTTTTCCCTCATGTGCGCCACGACCTCGTCGGAGAGCACGATGACGGGCACCCTATACTCCTCGGATAGGTTGAATGCCTTCACGGTGAGCTCGAACATTTCCTGGGGGGAATTCGGGGACAAGATGATGACCTCGTGATCTCCGTGCGTCCCCCATCGGGCTTGCATGTAATCCCCTTGCGCGCACTTCGTGGCCTGCCCAGTGCTCGGCCCGACTCTTTGAATATCGACGATGACACAGGGCGTTTCGGTCATGCACGCGAGCCCTATGTTCTCCTGCATGAGGCTGAAGCCCGGCCCGGAAGTCGCCGTCATGGCTTTTACTCCCGCCCAGCTCGCTCCTATTACTGCCGCTAAGGAAGCTATTTCGTCTTCCATTTGGATGTATATCCCGCCAACTTCGGGCAATCGCCTTGCCAACCTCTCCGCTAATTCGCTCGCTGGTGTGATGGGGTAGAACGCGAAGAAACGACAGCCCGCGGCTATCGCTCCCTCCGCGCAAGCCTCGTTCCCCTGCCAAAACTCGACCTTAGGCATCAACATTTTATGAGATGTGCTTTTCTTCTCTTGGATGAGCAAGTTTCGCCCCGTAATCATCGTGGATACTCGAGAAAAAGGCTCTGGCGTCCCCGAATATATACAGGAACTCGGGGGAGTTGTACGGTACAAGCAACTGACCGTCGCCGACTACGTGCTCAGCGAAGAATGCGCCGTTGAGAGGAAACGCGTTGGCGACTTCATAAATTCGCTTTTTTCTGGGAGGCTCTTCGATCAAGCCCTCCGGCTTTCCGAAGTTTACAAGATCCCCATACTCGTGGTCGAGGGGAATTTCGCGGAAGCCGTGGAGTACACGCCCCGCTCTCGCTCATTGTGGGGTGCGATAGCTTCTTTATGCTTGGGCTCGAACATTCGGGTTTTCTACACCTTGAACGAGCGGCAAACCGCCGAGCTTCTATACACCATCGCCAAGAAAAGACGCTACGGCCCTTTACGCGGCCCCATTCCTCAGCGGAAGAAAGCTCAAACGGTTCGCGAACAACAGCTCCTCATAGTTTCCAGCCTCCCGGGCGTGGGTCCTAAGATGGCCGATAAACTGCTGAGGACTTTCGGGACCGTCCGGAAAGTTTTCTCGGCTTCGAAGTACATGCTGAGCAAGGTAGAGGGAATGAGCGCGAAGAAAGCGGAGAAAATCGTCGAGTTGCTCGACGCTCGCTACATACCGGAAAGCGGAGAACTTTAGAACATTCGGTCAAATTAACTGAATGGAGATCGAGTGGTTCCGGAGGGCATACAAGGAAATCCTTGAGAAAGCCCGCGAAGCCCTCGAAGGCGTCGACGAGGAGCAATTGAAGAAAATGCTTGATGTCCTGCTCGAAGCCCGCTACCACAAAATACTCGTCATGGGCGTGGGACGTAGTGGTCTGGTGGCGAGGGCTTTCGCCATGAGGCTTATGCACCTAGGCTTTAACGTTTATGTATTAGGCGAAACCATAACGCCCGCGATGACGAAGGACGACGTATTCATCGCCATTTCGGGGTCAGGATCTTCGACGCTCGTCGTTGCAGCGGCGAAAGTTGCGAAGGACGTAGGAGCGACAGTCATCGCAATAACTTCCTTCCCCGACTCTCCGCTCGGCAAACTAGCGGATCACGTGGTCGTTGTCAAGGGGAGAACGAAGGTCGCTGGCGAAAGGGACTACTTCTCGAGGCAACTACTGGGAATTCACGAACCCCTCGCCCCCCTTGGAACGATATTCGAGACATCGTGCATGATATTCCTTGATTCCATTATCGCTTCCCTCATGAAACGCTTGGGCCTAACGGAGGAAGACCTTAAGCGCCGGCATGCGACCGTGGGTTAACTTCTTCCTCGCGATCTTAGTCCTTTTGGCGTGCCCTTGCGTCTTTTCGACCTCTCAGGAATCGCGAACAGCCCAAGCAGAGGTAAGACTCCTTTACCCAATCAACGAGACCGTGGTAGGACCATCGGCTACTTTTAAAGCCGAAGTCGTCACGGGTGAAGTCGAAAAACTCCGTCTTTTCATAGACGGA
>CAYNNH010000078.1:0-4955 GCA_964398605.1 uncultured Nitrososphaerota archaeon
ACGTGGCGCTTACTGAGTTGGGATCCACACCAACTCCCCAGTTGGGTTCGGTTACGGAGACGTTCAGAGTCACCGTTGTGGTGTCCACTAGAATAACCCCATCAGCAGGTTCTACTGGTGTTATGGAGGGCGGGGATCGATCTATCCTGAGCGTGTATATGGCGGAATATCCTATATTGCCCGCTTGATCTTTGGCGGAGGCGTTCCAGTAGTAGCGGCCTTGGTCTAAAGTTAGCGAGAACGAATATTCATAAGAGTGCGTAGCCGAGAAGCTTATAGGTCCCTCGAAGTGGCTCCAGGTTTCGTTCCAAACGGTTATGTTTAATTGAACAACGCCACTTTGGTAGTCATCAGCTTTTACCGTGAAGGTGATGGAACTAGACGTGGTGTTGTATTGATCGGAGGGAGATACTAGAGTCACTGTCGGGGGGATGGCAGCGCAAACGATCCAAGCTTTTGTTGTTTTGGGCGTGAAGAATATGTCAATTCCCCCATCGCCGTTCACATCGCCTTGGGAATTTGAGCCATATCGCTCAGCATCAGTCCATTGAGCGTCGGTGTACTTCCATTCAAGCTGGGAGTCGGAACCCATGCAGTACATGGTCGTGTCGGAAGTGTCGACCCACGCCACTTCCCCAGAGCCATCGGCGTCGAAGTCCCCCGCGTATAGAACGTCGGCAGAGGTCGTCTTGTACGTAGCGATTATTTGACAAGTGTGGTTAACTACTGAAACGTTACCGTTGGCCGCAGCCCATGCGATATCCGGAAGTCCGTCGCCATCCAAGTCAGTGCTTCCAAGGGCGTTCACCGCGGCGCCTACGACGCACGAAGCTTCCTCCTTGAGCGTCGAATCGGTAAGGTTGTATATGTGGAGCTTGTAAGGAGAGCTGGATTCGCCCCAAGCGATTTCATCAATTCCATCCCCATCAAAGTCCGCAACTACGTGCATGTAAGCGTCCGTAGCTATGGTGGCTACGCGCGTAAGATCTAAGCTCGAAGTAATGTTACAGATGTCCCTGTGCACGGTAATTAGCAAGTTTCCTTTGCCCGTGAGATTCCCAGCGTCGATCCATCTTACGACGGTCGTGAAGGAAGCCGAGTAAATGCTTGAAGATTTGTAGAGCGTTCCAGTTTTGTAGTCATACTTGTAGACGAGGGCTTGGCCCGCGTTGTTCCCGACGATTATGTAGTGGGTGCCATTCCCGAATAGGTCGGCCATTTTCACGCGCCTCAAATTCGTGAGCGTGTTATCGGTAGCGAGTATCGTCCCGTCATTGTCGAGCAACACCAGGCCGCCGTTGGTAGCAACGGCAATTTCCATGAAGGAATCGTCGTCTAAGTTAGCTAGGTCTAAGGCCCCGTAAAGAATTTGTTGCCCCATGTCGGTTTCCCACACCAATGAGCCATTTGCCGCGAAGACCTGGACGTAGGTCGATCCAGTTATGGCTAGCACCACTTCTTGCCCATCAAAGCTGTCATTGAGCTCGCCTATCCTAGCAACGAAGGCATAGTTGGATTTGGTCGTTACTGGCCATCCTAGGAGTATCTCTCCGTTGGGGACTTGGGCCTTCGCAATCTCGATATGCGTAGCTAGGAAGAGGATGAGGGTCAATGTCAGTAATGCTGTTACTAAGTACTTCCGCGACATGCCAAAGGGAAGTACTGTAGTGGGTTAAAATAGTTGCGAGTAAAAAAGAAAAATCACGAATAAAAACGCCGATACGCACACGATAAAAGAGTCCTTCCAACGCCACTTGAGGGTTTTGTAAAACGTTCTTCGCTTCCGATAGCCAAAAGCTCTTGATTCCATGGCCTCTGCGATTTCTATGCTACGCCTTATCGCCGTTATGAATAGGGGAATAAGGATGGGAATGAAGTTCTTTGCTCGTTTGATGAAATTTCCTCTTTGCAACTCCAGTCCCCTCGACATCTGGGCATCCATGATGGAACGTATCTCGCGAGCCATAACTGGGACGAATCGAAGAGCCGCCGTGAAGACGAAGCAGACGCTATACGGAACGCCCATTTGTTCTAAGGCGAGTCCGAAATCGTCCGGAGAAGTGGTGAGGAAGAAGAAAGAGGAAGTCGTGAGAAGGGCCATGAAACGCAAAGCCATGGCTACCGAGTGCTCGGGACCCATCCCGAAGAAGAAGTTGGTAACGGCGATGAAAACGGCGAACAAAACGCCCATCTTAGCTGTTCTAGCCCACTTTCGAAGAACTCTGGCATAGGCCACGAGGGGGATTTGAGCCAAGAATATCACGAGCATGACGCGGAAATCCGTGGTCAATAAAGGTAGAACGAACAAGACCAAGCATAGGACCCCCTTCGACCTAGGATCCAGTGAATGGAAAAAGGTATTCTTTCGCTCGAACCTAAAGCCTTCCAAGAAGCTCACATATCCCACCTACGAGCTCCTCCACGTCAAGCGTTGGAGGAAGGCCTAATTTCTTGCACAGCTGAATGATCCCGGGAGGGAGCAAGGACGCCCGTTTGAGCAATTCTTCGTCCGAGAACACTTCGACAGCAGAGCCTTCCGCGATAACTTCCCCTTTCGACATGAGCACGAGCTTAGGAGACAGCTCCGCGACGAACTCCACGTCGTGAGTTGCGATGATAACCGTCTTACCCTGCTCCTTGAGTTGCCGTACAAGGTGTAGGAGCTTCTGCTTCTGACCGTAGTCTTGTCCTATCGTCGGCTCGTCGAGGACTACGTACTTGGGGGACCACGCCAGAACGGCGGCGAGAGCGACGCGTTTTCGCTCTCCTCCGCTGAGGGATAAGGGGGACCTCTTCCGGTACTTCTCGAGGCCCATGAACCTTAACGCCCAGTCCACTCTCCGCTTGCGCACTCTTGATGGGAAACCAAAGTTCTTCAGGGCGAATTCTACCTCCTCCTCTACCGTTGGTGAGAAAAGCTGATGATCCGGGTTCTGAAAAACTATGCCCACCTTCTTGCTGAGCTCGCACACGGAGGCGTGCTTCGTGTTAATTCCATCGACGATTACGTCACCCCTGCTGGGTTTGAGCAGACCGTTGAAATGTTTCAAAAGGGTCGTCTTGCCGGCCCCGTTTTCCCCCATTATGGCGACTATCTCGCCCTCCTTGATCGTGAGGGACACGTTCCTAAGGGCTTCCGTTCCGTCGGGATAGCGAAAGCTAACGTCCTTAACTTCTATCAAAGCGCAGTCCCTCCAAGAATTCGTCCACCGAGAGGGGAATTTTGGGCAGGGAAACCCCCCTCGACTTCAGCATGCGGTAAGCGTCGACCGTTTTGGGGATCCCCACCCCTATAGCCCGCACATCCTTCGACGAAAGAACATCCCTAGGATCCCCGTCGGCGAAGAGTTCCCCTCGGTAGAGCACTAGAACCCTATCGCAAAGTGGAGCGAGCACGTCTAAACGGTGCTCAACGAGGAACACCGTCACGCCCAGCTCAAAGGAAAGCCTCCGCAAGTCCTCCAATATGGACTTCGCCGTTAAGGGGTCTAGGAAGGACGTGGGTTCGTCGAGGACGAGTATCCTAGGTTGCATGGCGAGGACCGACGCTATAACCACGCGTTGTTGTTGCCCTCCGCTCAATTCGTAGGGGGCTTTGTGCCGTAGCTCGTACACTCCAGTAAGCTTCATGGCCCACTCGACGCGCTTGACCATCTCCTCCCGTTCAACGCCTAAGTTCTCGAGGCCGAAAGCCACGTCCTGCTCGACCGTCGTGCAGAAAAGCTGGTTTTCGGGGTTTTGAAAGACCATGCCAACTACGGTGGAGAGCTCGGCGACCTTCTTCTCCCGCGTATCGGTTCCGAAAATGAGGACTCTTCCCTCCATCTCGCCCTCGTAGAAGTGCGGAATTAACCCGTTGAGGCATCTGCAAAGAGTGGTCTTGCCGCATCCGGAAGGGCCCGTGACTACGACAAATTCCCCCTCTTCGACGGAGAAATCAACGTTTTTTAGGGCGAACTCGTCAGAACCAGCGTACCTAAACGATAGATTTTCGACTCTTATCGCTTTCATCTAATTTCATGGAAATGAGTTCGACGCACCTCATAATAAGTTGCCTCACGGAACCCTTCCCCGTGTAGCCAGCGCCCGTGGGGTGCCCTCCTCCAACGCCACCTTCTTCCGAAGCCAGCTCTTGGGCGACTTCGCCGAGGTGAATGCGCGTCGACTTGTAGAATTCCTCGGTGGACCTCAGGCTTATGCGGACCAAATCCTTCCTCGATCCGCCCACTACGGCAACGTCGGCCCCCAGTCCCACCAAAGCCCTAGCACAGGAAGCTTGGAAGCATCCTATTTCTGATATGGCGATTATCCACCCCTTTCTTTCGATTATTTCGTGTCTCTTCGCCGCTTTAAGCCTCGCCACGCGCTCCCCTTTGTTCATTTCCACAAAAAAGAGGTTGCGAGCATCCTCCGAAGCGCCCAGTTCGAGCAAGTTAAGCGCCGCCTTCAGAGCCCTCTTGCTCAATCGCAGTAAGAAAGCCGTATCGTAAAGCAAGCCCAGAAAAAGGGCGGTGTAGGCTTTCTCGCTCAACCGCACCCCCGATTGATTCGCCAATTCGAGTACTAGTTCGCTACTCGAGGACGCTTTCTCGTCCACTAGGCCGGAGTATTCGGTCTGGGGGCGGTGATGGTCGATTATGAAGAAATTCCCCTTTCGAAGGCCGGCTTGCGAGGGGGAGCTGGCGTCTACGAGGATGAAAGAGTCAAAAGCGGACGGATCCACCGAAGTTTCGTAGCGTATTCCCAGATACGACGCCATGCGTTTGGAGAGGGCGGAAATTCCCTCTGGCGCGTAAATGGGAAGCTCTCGGCCCGTGAGCTTTTTTATGAGTTCCTGAAGGGCGAAAGCCGATCCCAGCGAATCGGGATCCGCGTTGGGGTGGCACACTATGAGTGGCTTCCTCGATTCCTCTAAGAAGTCGAGCAATAAACGTAGGGCCTTCACTCTTCCGTTT
>CAYNNH010000079.1:0-4937 GCA_964398605.1 uncultured Nitrososphaerota archaeon
GATCTCTTCTGGGGGAAGGGAGCCCGTGGATTCGAGCTTGAAGATGAATTTGTCGGGAACGCGGGAAACTTCTATGGCGGGGGGTTCGAGGGGGCAAGCTTTCACGCACTCCTCGCAGAGGATGCACGAGAGGAGGTCTTGCACCCTAACCTTCCCGCCCACGTAGGCGAGGACCCGTCTTGGACAAGCGTCGACGCATTTCCTGCACTTCTCCGGACACCGCTTCCCGTCCACCTCGATCTTGGGGTAGTAGAGGTGGACGCATACAGTGACAGGAGACCACTTCGCGTGTTCCCTCCCCCTTCCCAACCTCGCGATGGCTTGTAGCTCTATTTCTTGCCCCCTCAGGAGCTTTACGATGGGTATCTTGTCGCTAACGGGTTTTATCTTAGGATCTTGGGATCGAAGGCTCCCCGAGCGAACGACTTGGCCATCCCGCGTTGCCTTCACCTTCAGCGAAAGCCAAACGCTACAGCGAGGACAGCCCATCTCGCTCTCGCACGTGCACTTGTCGCGGGGGACATAGGACTTCAAGTCCGTCGTCAGCGGTATGAGCCCTAAACGGTGGGCGAGAAGCTCGTCGTAAAGCACGGAATCGTTCTTAATAATATAAACGTCGTCGATGGCCATCGTAGGGACTTCGCTTATGCAAGTCCGCCTTATCGCGTTTATGAAAGCCGTACTCACTCCCTCGACGATCATGAGAAGGTGTTGATCGTCCAGCTCTACGATTTCCACCTTCATTTAGACCCTCCTTCCTCTCCTGCCTCCTGGTGGGCGAGTTCCGTCGTGGGGAATAGGGGTCACTTCCTCGATGCCTACGATCCGCAAACCGGATCGGGCAATCGCCCTAATAGCCGCTTGGGCGCCGGGGCCGGGTATCTTCGAGCCATGACCGCCGGGAGCCCTTACTTTTATGAAAACGGACGTTATGCCCCTTTTCTTGGCGAGTTCACAGGCTGCCGAGGCGGCTTTCATCGCGGCGTAAGGGGATGGCTTGAGGCGGTCGGCGTCCACGAACATCCCGCCGGAGAACCTAGCAATGGTTTCCGATCCGGAGAGGTCCGTTATGTGGACTATCGTGTTGTTGGAGGAGCTGTATATGTGAACGACGCCTATGAGCTCCTTCTTCACTCGCCCTCACCTCCCGAGGCGGGAGCGGTTACGCTCACCTTGGCGATTTCCTTCCTGATGGGATGATCGGGGTTCGCTAGCCGGGATGCGGGCCAGTACCTTATCTTGTCTTCTTCGTCCCGCGTGACGATGTAACCGGGGCGGGTCACCCTCTGGTCGCCGATGGCGATGTGCCCGTGGACGATGAACTGCCTCGCTTGGTGGATGGTCTTAGCCAAGCCTAGGCGGTAAACCATGGTCTGCAACCTGCGTTCCAAATAGTCGCGGACAGTGAGATCAAGCACGTCGTCGAGGGTGGCTTCCTTCGGCAACAAGCCCAATTTGTAGAGTTTATTGAGCAAAACTCGTTCTTTTTCCTTCCGCTCATCCGGTTCTAGGGCGAGTAGAGAGCGAGCTCTCTTCCTGAAATTAGAAACGATGGTCTTCGCCTTCCAGAGCTCCCTCTTATTGCGTAGGCCATACTCCCCCATGAGGCGCATTTCTTCTTCGAGGACTTCCCTACGCCAAGGATGGCGGGGGCCTTTCCACTTCTTCCGCTGCTTCTTAGGATCTCCCATTACTTGCGCCTCCGTTGAACCCCAACCGTCCTACCCTTCCTCCCGGTCGTCCTCGTCTTCTGACCCCTTACTTTGAGGCCTAGGGCGTGTCGGACGCCCTTCCACGTGCCGAGCTTCTTCATGAGGTCGATATCGAACTTCATGCGCAAATCGACGTCCGATCCTATGAGGTGGAGGTACTTGCCCGTCTCGGGATCTTTTTGGCGGTTCACTAGGTAAGGAGGGATGCCGTGTCCCACGGGATCCCTCAGAACTTCCTCAATACGCTTGATTTCCTTCTCCGAAAGATAGCCCAACCTCTGGAACGGGTCAAGGTCGAGCAAACGAGCAACGGCGAAGGCAAGACGCATGTTAACGCCTTTTATGTCGGAAAGAGCGTCAACTAGGCACTTCGAACCATCACAGCTATGTCCCGCGATCCGCACGACGTGCTTGAATTCCTCCGCCAAGCTTCTACCAAAACGAATAACCTCAATTTAAGTTTTTGATGGTGCTCGTGCTCGTAGGGCTCGGGATAAACGGCGCAAACGGCCTGACTTCGGAGGCATTGGAGGAATTGAGGAGGGCGAGGGTCGTGTACGTCGAAACTTACACGAGCTACGTTGATTCCGGTTCCATTCGCGAGCTAGAAGCCCGACTTGGGAAGAAGTTCGTCCGATTATCGAGGCGTGAGGTCGAAGTAGAACAGGCTCCCTTGAATCACGCAAGGGAGGAAAGAGTGGCTTTCCTCGTACCGGGAGACCCCCTCATCGCGACCACCCACGTGAATCTCCTCTTAGAGGCGCGCAAAAAGGGCATTGAAACGAGAATAGTCCACGGGGTCTCCGCCCTCTCAGCCTTAATATCGAGGTCGCTCCTCCAGTGGCACAAGTTCGGGGCGAGCGCCACTATATCCTTCCATCCGTCTGACTTCCCTTACGATGTGCTCAGGAGGAACTTGGCGTTCGGCCTTCACACGCTCTTCCTACTCGATGTAGACGCGGAACGCGGGAAATACATGACCGTTGGCGACGGCATCCAAAGGCTCCTAGAATCGGAAGAGAGAAGGGGAGGCGGGATACTGAGCGAGGAATCGCTTGGGATAGGCTTGGCGAGGGTAGGATTGGAGGACTGCGTCGTGAAAGGAGGGAGCTTCGGAGAGTTGATGGAAGAGGACTTCGGAGGGCCTCCCCACGCTCTAATAGTCCCGGGAGAATTGCACTTCGTGGAAGAAGAAGCGTTAGCCATGCTCGGAGTAGACGAGAAGACTCTGGAAAAATGGAAAGATAAAGTGGAGGAACTTTCGGTCGTTCGGAGGGCGAAGAAGTACATAGAGAAGAGTAGCAGGATTCTGAAGGCTCTACTTTCGTCGGGGATAGAAAACGCTTCCGTTAGAGAAGTCCTGTCGCACGCGGCGAAGTATGCTGAGGACGCGAGACACTTCCTTGAGAAGGCTGACGTGATCACGTCCCTAGTCGCCATCTCTTATTGCGAGGGAATACTCGACGCCCTAAGGCTATTAGGCAGAGTTTCTTTCGAGTGGTGATGGGGAAAGTCGTGCTTGCTTCGGGAGTCTTCGACTTGATCCATTACGGGCACGTGAGGTTTCTGGAAGAAGCCAAGAAGCTTGGGGGCGAAGGGGCGAAGCTTGTCGTCGTGGTAGCTAGGGACAAGACGGTCGTCAAGCTGAAGGGGAAGAAGCCCGTGATGAACGAGGAGGAAAGGAGGGCGCTGGTGGAGGCTTTGAAGCCCGTGGACGAGGCAATATTGGGGTTCGAGGAATTCAGCATAGGCGGAATCATAGAGCGGGTGAAGCCTGACATCATCGCCTTAGGGTACGACCAGGATTACGTGGAGAAGCTCGTGAGAGAATACTTGAGGGAGAAAGGCTTGAACATTCAAATTGTAAAACTAAATAAGTACGGAGCGGGCATCGACAGCTCTTCTGAGTTGAAGAAGAAAGTCCTAGATTCTGCTAAGCCCTAATTTCGACTACGTCTCCGTCTTTCAGCTGGAGCTCCTCCCTTAGGCATACGGGAGCGATTAACTCGATGACGGAAGGACCGTAATGGCGCCTCAAAGCGTCGACGATGGCCCCCCGTATTTTGCCTTGAATAAGGACGGGATAGCATCGCACATCCCCGTAAATTTTGCCTTTGTAGTGAAAGCCCTTGATCTTTATGGGAACGATGCTCTCCTCGAGCTTCTTCCGGAGGGGGAGATCCTCGTAGGGGATCCTCACGTTCAGGGTCCCGGGGTAAGGATCGAAGTTGAGGAACCTCTTGAATTGCTCCCTGTAGCCAGGTAGGCTGACGTAGAAAGCTCCTTCGCCTATGCCCGTAAACACCTTCCCTTTGAGCACTATCGGGCTCTGTTTCCCGCTGATTATTTCGCTTAACGACTTGTGGACTTGTCGCAGTCTTTCGAGGCCCTTTGGTGTGATCCTAATGAGGTTCATCCTTTTCCTAGACTTTGGGGGGAGTCTTTCCACCCACCCTAACTCCTCCATCTCAATCAAATAGCGGGAAGCGGATTGCTGAGATACGTCCAAGTATCCAGCTAGTTCCCTCGTAGTCATCTCAATTCCGTCCAATGCCCCGAGTCTCGCCAATTCGTAGAGGATTGGCCATAGCCTCCTAGGCTTGAAAGCTCGGCCGGGCATTTCAAAATATTTTATTTTATAATTTTCTTTCGCTCCTTAGAGGCCAGAGAGTGGGCGAGCTTTATGGGGACGGGAATACGCCCCTTCGAACAGTTCATAACGATGTCGACCGCAGTTTCCAAACTGACCCTATGACCGATGCTGACGAAGACGGGCTTCTTGCTACGCCCTAAAAGCAAAGCGTAGCCCACTAGTTCCCCCTTGTAGTAAAGGGGAGCTTTTCGATCTTCGAAGGGGCCTAGTTCTCCGCAGAGCTTGCTTTTGGCGACCCCTATGGTTGGGATGTCGAGGACCACGCCTAAATGGGTTGCCAGCCCGCAGAAGTAGGGGTGGGCTCTCCCCTGAGCGTCGACGAGGAAAACCTGCGGGCGCGTGGACAGTTTCTTTATCGCGGCAATCAGAGGAGCGACTTCCCTGAAAGACAGCAACGTGGGTATGTAGGGGAAGCGAGCCTCGACTACGGCCACTTTCTCCTCCACGGGCTCGAGGGTTTCGTAGTCAACGACTACTGCCGCGCCTATCGCGAGGTTTTTCGCATAAGAAACGTCTAGTCCGCCCACGAATTTTATGGGGCGGTCGAAGGCATCCTCGCATATGGCCTTCTC
>CAYNNH010000080.1:0-4925 GCA_964398605.1 uncultured Nitrososphaerota archaeon
GGGCTGGCCCTCAGCCTGGGCGGCGTGGGTTCGACGGCGACGGTGCACCTGTTGAAAAAGGTGAGATAATGGCCATCAGGTATTGGAGGGACAGAATACAGCTCTACAGGCTCGTTGGCTCGAAGTGCAAGAAGTGTGGGCGGGTTTACTTCCCCAAGAGGAAGGTCTGCTTCTGCGGGTCTAGGGAGATGGAGGAGTATAAGCTCCCGGAAAAAGGCAGACTCGTCTGCTTCACCGTCGTGAGGTATCCGCCGAGGGAATTTGAAGGGTATGCCCCCTATCCCGTGGGCATTATCGAACTGGAAGATGGAACGAAAGTGCTCGCCCAGCTCACCGACGTGGATGTCGAAGCCTTAAGTGAGGGTGCGGAAGTCGAGTTCACGTTGCGCAGGTTAAGGGAAGATGGGGAGAGGGGCGTGATATTCTACGGCTACAAATTCAGGCCGAGGCTGAGAAGCGGTTCCTAGCTTTCGGCTAAAACGCCCAAGTATTTCGCTCTCTTGTAAAGGGCGGACATGGCGGCTACTGCCCTCTCTGGCGTGGGGTAGCAGGGTATCTTGTGTTCCCTCAACTTGTCGCTAGCTTCCGCAGTTTCCTTTCCTCCGATGAAGGAAACCGTGATGGGCTTGTCGGGCTTGAGCTTTTCCACGACGCTTATGATCCCGTCGGCGACATCCATGGGATCGGTTATAGCCGTGTGGCAGTAAAGGACGATGACCGATCCAACGCGAGGGTCTCGGAAGGCCTCTTCGGTAGCCCCCTCGTACTTCTCCCTCGTTGCCATGCCCGTGAGGTCTATGGGGTTTCTCGTGCTCCCGAAGGGGGGCATGTACTTCCTGAACTTCTCGGCGAGGTCTTCTGGGATGTCCATGAGTTCGACGTCCCAGTCCTCGCAAGCGTCCGTCGCCATGACGCCTGCCCCTCCTCCGTTCGTGATGATTACCGTCCCACGCTTCTTCGGCAGGGGCTGGGAGGCGAGGGCGATGCACCAGTCGAAGAGCTGGTCAAACGTGTAGGCGCGTATAATCCCGCACTCCTTGAAGGCGGCGTCGTATATTGCGTCCATTCCCGCCAAGGATCCGGTATGGGATGCCGCCGCTGCAGCCCCCCTCCTCGACCTTCCCGCTTTGATGGCGACTATAGGCTTGAGCTTTGAGGCTTTTTTGGCCGTTTCGATGAAGCGGCGTCCGTCTTCAATCCCCTCGATGTACATGGCGATAGCCTTCGTGTGGGGATCGTGGGAGAAGAACTCGAGCAAATCCGCGTCGTCCACGTCGGCTTTGTTTCCAACGCTCACGAGGTCGGACAGCCCTATCCGTTCCTCGATGGTCCACCCAACGAGGGCGATGGCGAGGGCTCCGCTCTGAGTGATAAAGGCTATGTCCCCTTTAGGGGGTAAAGCCTGGCAAAAGCTCGCGTTCATGCTGTTGACCGTGTCGCATATGCCCACTATGTTGGGGCCGAGGAGCCTCATCCCGTGGCTTCGGGCGAACTCCACCAATTGCCTTTCGGCCTCCACGTTGCCAACTTCCCCAAAGCCCGCCGTTATCACGGCCAAAGCCTTCACACCTTTCTCGGCGCAGTCCTTCACGACGTTCATCACGAGCGGGGCGGGAACGCATATGACCGCGAGGTCGACGTCGCCAGGAACGTCTTTTACCGAGGGGTAGCACTTCAACCCGAGGATCTCCTCAGCGTGGGGGTTTATGGGGAAAACGCGTTCCTTCGGGAAGCCTCCCTCGATGAGGTTCCTCAAAACTTGGTGACCGATTTTCTGGGGGTTTCGGGAAGCCCCTATCACGGCGACGGACCTCGCTCGGAACATGTACTTGAGTTGCTCCACGACCTCCGACATCAGAATTGTTTAAAAGAGGAAATTTAACGGTAGGTCGAAGACGAACTCCGCATGAATTCGCTTAAGGCAACTCTAACTTTCTCGGGATAAGCCTTGGCGTACTCGGACAGCTTCTCGAAGTCGAGGGAATCGAGGCTCCAAGAAAACTGGCGAGGGTCCTTCCCCACGTAGAAGAAGTCGAGCAAGGCTTTCTCGGCTTCCGCTAAGCCGTCCGGTCCATATCCGAAGAAGAGGGACTTGGGGAATCGGTGGAGCTCGAAGGTGTAAGGTCCTGCTTCGATCCTCCTGCTCTTCGTGAGGACGACGCACGTGCAGACCATCACGGTTTGATCAATGATGCCGTGGCGCGACAAAGCGTATTCCATCGAAGCGTAACAAGGAGCAAAGGCCGTAAAAGCGATTTCGTGCGGTTCGGCGACACCTATAACGACGAACTTCCTCCCCACCCGCAACAAGAGGCCTTTTTCCTGAAGCCTCCTCAAGGCAACCCTCACGCTCGACCTCGCGATTCCGAGGGCCCTCGACAAGCTGTCTACCCCGACGACCTTGCAGCCTTCCCTCTCCAGACGATGGAGCAAGTTCACCCACTCCAGAAGGCTTACCCTACGGGAGAACTCTCTCCACCTCCTTTAGGACGCGTTCCACCATTTCCTCGAAGACTTCGGCGCTAATTCTGGAACTTGGGGGCAGTAGGGAATTCAAGCTCCTCAAATGCTCGGGATCCTCCGTTAGGGCTCGGACGCGCTTAAGCTTACGCTTGAAAGGGCTTAGAGTAATGCCGTAACGCTCCATTTCGCCCTCTAGCTCCTCCCAGAGGAGGGAAACCCCCTTATCGAGCAGGAACCACGCGTCGAAGACGTCCCTCGCTAGAGCGATTTCCCTCCCGCCTAAGGCGACTACCTTGTCCGCGAGAAGCCCCGTCGCCGTCCTCACCGGCACGAAAACGGCGGGCTTTCCAGGCAACCAATCCACGAGAAGGAGTCTAGTTTCGTGCGAAGGCAAGGACCCCCGCAGGAAGTCCAAGCGCAGTCGGAGTTTTCGCTCCAATCCCGGGATCTGAAACCTGAATTCCGCCCTCGTTAGGGATCCCTTAACGCTCCATTTTCTAAGCTCTAGGGATATTCCCTCGGGAGCGCAGTAATGCCCCAGTATCTCCCCCGCCTTGGCGATGGCCTCCCTCCGCACGGGACTTTCCGCGATGAAGTCAAGGTCTAGGGAGTAGCGAGGACTGTCGAGGAAGAGGTGAATGGCCGTCCCGCCCTGCAAAACCGCATTCTCGAGTCTTACCTGATCGAATAGGACTAGCAACAGGGCTTTTTGGAGTTCTTCTTGGATGACTAAGGACGGAAATATCTTCATTCTTTCGGCTTTTCTGAAGCATTTCTCAAGCACAAGAAAAGACCCTTCGCAACAAAAATGTTTCAGTAGGTCACAAGAAAATAGGTTATCGGGGAATTGTCGCTTGACATTGAGAGCTGAATTTTGAGGCCCTCATGGCCCTCTTACGGGGGGCTCGACCTTGACTCGGCTCGCTGGGCTCATATTCGAGAAAATGAACGACGAAGCGACCATTCCCGTGCTTGCTTCCCGCTCCTAGGCCGATTTCCTTTCCGGCTCTCGCTAGGGCGATCAGGAAGCGCTTGCTGTACTTGTCGGGGACTTCCACGATGAACTCCAGCTCGAATGTCGAATCGATGCACTCAAAGGTTTCTATGTGCTTGATGCTTCCATTTCCATCGAAAATGGGCCTTTTCTCGAGTATGGGCTTCTTGGGGATGAGTATCTTGCCTCCCTCGATCATGAACCTCCTCCCCACGCCGGGGTCGGCCTTCGTGACTATGGATTCGATCCACCTTTGCTTGATGTAGGGGCGTCCCTTCGAATCCCTCGGGAATGCCCTGTCGACGTGGGGATCTTTTATCCAGCCTTTCTCGAGGAAATAGCGACGCCTATCTTCCGATATTCTCGGGGCGATAATTTCCGTGTCGGGGATTATGCGTATTTTAAGCCTCATGCTTCACCACCCGAACCGGGAGGAGGAACACGGTTACATCCCCCTTGCTCGCGACGAAAAAGTTGACGCGGAACCCGCAACCGACAGTTGAAACGCTGTGGAAACGGATTTTGTAGCCCTCCGAAACTAGCTTCCGAAGGCTAGATGAATCGGTTTGTATGAAACGAACTTTCCTGAACCTGAACCGCAAGAGGTGGCCCACGAGCGATTCCATGAAACGTTCGAAGAGCAGGGTTCGCTCTTTCAAATTACGGCGGACAGCTTCGAAGACAGCGTCTTCCACTATTCGATAAACCATGGCGCGGGACCACCCCTCGCGGGCCTGCTCAGATATGGGGATGCGTATGGCAATCCAATACCCCCAGCTGTCCTTCCCGTAGCTGAAATCCGTTCCTTCCTTAGCTCCCGATTTTTCCATGAAGACTTTGAAAGCGGAAATGTCGTGAAGGGAGTGCGTCCGCTTGACGTAACATTCCTCGAATTCTACGAAGGGTTTCCAGAGTTTCCTCCTCTTTAGCTCTTCCTCGACTTGGGAAATTTCGCTCATTAAGTCATGCCCGAATAGGGGAACGACTAGGCGCTCCCTTGCTTCCTCCCACTCAAAAAATGGGGAGGGTATTTCCCTCTTGCCGCTCATTATGTGGCTTAGGAAGCCGAGCACACCGCGTCTATCTCCATCCAAACCGGGTCGTCGTAGAGCAGAATGGCTCCATCGTCGATCTCTGTACAAATTTCGACGACGCGTAAGTGGACCCAAACGGGAGTGTAGTACGGGACTTCGACGATCTCGCCATCCCCGGTGGCGTAAACGCCTGTTATGTGGATCCAGATAGGCCTTATGTGCGTAGCATCACCGTCGAACTCGTCTTCGGAAACTACTTCGATAACTTGGAACTTCACGATGATCGGGCGGGGGAATTCCACTATTCGATCAGGGCCGTAAGCTATTGCAGACATGGCGATGATTTCCACAGGGGGCTTTACAATGAAGGGGAATAACTCATAAGGCCAAGGTTCTTCATCTTCGTCGTTCTCATCACCCAAAACGGGCATAAT
>CAYNNH010000081.1:0-4833 GCA_964398605.1 uncultured Nitrososphaerota archaeon
GTCGTGTACGGCGACGTTTCTTCCATATCGAACAACCCCATCGAGAAGAAGCCCTTCTTCCACTTCTGGCCGGGGAGCACCGCCCTCACGATCGGGACGTGGAGCTGCAACTTCGCCTGTCCATGGTGCCAGAACTGGGAGATAAGCAAGGAACCCCCCGACCCGAAGCGGTCGAATTACGTCCCCCCCGACCACTTCGTCCGATTGGCCAAGCGTATGAGCCAAGGGACGTCCATATCCTTCAACGAGCCCACCTTGCTCTTCGAGTATTCCTTGGATGTATTCCCGCTGGCTAGGGACGCTGGCCTTTACAACACCTACGTTTCCAACGGGTACATGACGGAGGAAGCGCTGAGGATGCTGAGGGAAGCGGGGATGGACGCTATAAACATCGACGTGAAAGGGACGCCCGACGTGGTGGAGGAGTACTGCAAGGCGGACGTTTCGATCGTCTGGCGCAACGCCGAGCTCGCGAAGAAAATGGGCATGCACATCGAGATCATCTGCCTCCTCATCACCGACCTCAACGATTCCGACTATCACGTCCGATGGCTCGTGGAACAACACCTCAAGCACGTGGGGGAGGACACCCCCATCCACTTCACGCGCTTCTACCCCGCCTACCGCTTCTCCGATAGGAAGCCCACGCCCGTCGAGCGATTGGAGCACGCCCGGAAAGTGGCGGTCGAAGAGGGGATCAAGTTCGCCTACATAGGGAACGTTCCGGGGCACCCTTGGGAGAACACGTACTGTCCGGAGTGCGGGGAATTGCTCATCAAACGTTACGTCTTCGACATCGTCGATTACCGACTGAAAAACGGCAACAAGTGTCCCAAGTGCGGGGAGGAGATCCCCATTGTGGGCCGGTACGTGCGGAGGAAGCCCCTCCTCTTTTGGTGACCTATGATAAGTAGTTCCTAATTTTCCTTTGATGATCCTCGACGAGCTCGATAAGGCCATCATCGAGCGGTTGAGGGAGAACGCCCGCATTAGCGTGCGCAGGCTTGCGATGGACCTAGGGGTTGCTCCTTCGACTATTTCGACGAGGCTAAGACGCTTGATTCGGGAAGGCATCATAAAGAAATTCACCGTAATCCTAGACGAATCGGCGTTAGGATACCCCGTCATGGCCCTCGTCGGAGTCATCGTGAATCCCCGCTACGCGTACAACGCTTTAGAGAGCATCAAGGAATTGGGGGACTTCGTGCGTTCCATTTACAGCGTGGCGGGCAGGTACAATTTCATCCTAGAAATAGCCGCGCGGGACGTGAGGGACTTGAGGAACGTCCTCAGCAAGATGGGAAAGATCGAGGGGATCGTGAGCTACGAGACTTTCATCGTCATGGAACGGGTAAAGTGAATTTATCCGCCGACCTCCTATTTTGAGGACGTGTTTAGGAAAGCCAAGATTTCTTCTGTCGAGGAGGTGAGAGAGGGGCTAGTTGTGAAAGATTGGCTCACGGGAGAGCCCATCGGCAAAATAACTCGGGTCGTTTTAGAATCGGAGAAACCCGTTGCCGTGGAGATCACGAGCGGAGAGGGCCCCATCGTCGAGTACCCCCTCTCGCAACTCAAAGTCCACGACGGGGAACTCTACTTGCTCCCCTCTTGGCTCCACGAGGCGATAACCACCCTGCAGAACATGAAGCGCGTCTACGCCCACGTGAAGAAGCTTAAGGAACTCGTCGACTCGGGGAAGATCGCCCGCGAGGTTCACGAGGATGTCCTACGCACGTACATAGGCGGGGCTTTTTCGGCGTTGGACAAGGCGGAGAAGATGAAGAAAACCATCGCGAAGAACCTCGAGGAACTCAACCAACGCATCAAGGAGGAGAAGGAGATGGTCATCGACATGGCGGTGAAGCGAATTCTGGAAGATGTCGACATGAAGGAGTACGTGAAGGAGATAGAGCGCATGCGCGAGCTCAGGAAACTCAGAAACATGCAATTGAACGACCTGAAAACGGTTCTGGACGAGTTGGACAAGACGCTCAAGGGAATTTATAAGTGCGTTTTCCCCGAAGAATCCGGCATCTAGAAGGATTTAATCTAATTGGCTTTCATATCATGATGTCCGTTATCGAGCGGACGCCGACGGGTATTGAAGGTTTAGATGAACTCATCGAGGGAGGTTTCCCAAAAGGACACGCAATACTCGTTTGCGGTGGACCGGGGGCGGGGAAAACGACATTTGGCATCCAGTTCCTCGTGAAGGGCATCGAGGAATACGGGGAGCCTGGCCTTTACGTGAGCTTAGGCGAGCCCGCCGATTACCTGAAGGTTTACATGTTAAGGTTTGGTTGGGATCTCGACTCGCTTGCGAAGAAAGGCCTCCTCAACATCATAGAGTTCCCGCCCGCGAAGTTGCACGAGATAAGCATATCCGGACTTGCCAACCTCATCAGGATATCGTCCTTCGGCGTGAAGCGGATCGTTATCGACTGCATAACGACCCTGGAGTTCAATGTTCAATCGGAGTTCGAGAAAAGGCTCGCTCTCCTGAAGCTCTTCGACACGCTCGCTCGCTCAGGTTGTACTTCCGTCGTGACAGCGGAAATGCGCATGAGCCGCCTCCACGCCCGCGACATCCAGACGGAGGAATATCTCTCGCAAGGGGTCATCCTCCTACACACCATTCAATTGAGGGACAAGCTCGTCACCGCCCTCCAAATTGAGAAGATGCGGGGGACGAACCATGACAAGGAGTTACACCCCTACCGCATTACCGACAAGGGGATTGTTGTTTATCCCAAGGAGAAGGTACTGCTCGACGTAACTGGCTTCCTATGAAGCTGGAGCCCTCCGTTCTCAGGGGGATTGTCGACCCCATTCCGCCCGGAAGCAACCTAGTCCTCCTAGGCCCGCCAGGTTCGGGCAAATCACTTATCTGCGAGAACATCATAAAGGATGCCCTCAACGCGGGGATCAAAGCCCTCTACCTCACGACAAGCAGCAGCCCTTCCGCTATAAGAAACAGCCTCTCCCGCTTGGGAATCCCCATCGGGGATGCGGAAAAGAACGGATCCTTCGGCATCATCGATTGTTATTCGTGGCTCGTGGGGACCTCCGACGAGCGGTATCGGATAGGTAGCCTTTCGGATCTCACCGAGCTTTCCCACGTTGCGACATCCGCCATCGACTCCATGGGAAGCCCGTTACTCCTCGTTTTCGACAACGTTTCTTCCTTGCTCGTCCACAATTCGGAGGATATCGTTCTGAGGTTCTTGCAGATCTTCTTCGCCCGGATGAAGAAGATGGGCAACATAGGCTTCTACGTGGTGGAATCCGGTATTCACTCGAACGCATTTTACAATACGATCTTCTACTTCTCGGATGGCGTTTTTACCACAAGCATCGTCGAGGAAAGGGGTGTTTTGAGGCGTTATTTCAGGGTTAGGAGCTTCCGAGGGGGTCGCTACTTGAACGCGCGCGTGCCCTTTGAAATAGGCCCCAACGGGGAAGTGTTGATGGAAAAATACGCCCGTTTAGACGAATTTTAGTTTCGGTGCTTAAAAGAGAAGCCGTTCATTAAGTGCTTGAAGCGGGGAGGGTTTCTCTGCTTAGTGGTAGTTCTCCTAGCTCCCTTATTCCTGCCGATGCCCGCGAGTTCTGCGGACGAAACTAGCCAAATTTCTTACTCCTTAGGCCAAGAACCCATCGCCATCCAAAACATAACGTGGCAAGGGTTCTTTGAGGTTCACTCGGTTACTTTCTCGATTTTAAAGGACGGGGAGCTATACACGGCGTACAGCGGGCAGACGAAGGGCTCCGGAGATTCCTTGGAAATCTCCCCCACCATATTTAGATGCGGCAACAAGACGGTCGAGGCCGAGCTCGATATCGTGCGCGGAAGAAATTCCTTGAATTTCTCCGTGGTCGTCGATTTCCCGTGCGAGGTGAGAATTTCTCTCGATTTTTGGAACGATGAGTCTTCGTTCGTCCTCGCAAGGACTTCTTTAGGGAAGGGAGAACGCCGGGAAGCTCCTTACTTGGCTTTCCTTTTGGGAGAGGCGAATAGGACCTTCAGCTTGGCGGAAGTAGATTCCTCCATCGAAATACACCGCATTTCCGCCCTCCACAGAATTGCCCTCATTTCCCTATCACAAGGGGCAGACCTCCAAACATCCGAGTTTTCCTGCAATGGCACCACCATCACTTACCGAGAAGTGAGGGGGAGAAGCGGAGTTGTTTCCCTCGCTCTGCTCTTCTCGAACGGTTTCGTAGGCGGGAAGAGGGAGTTCGGGCTAGTGGAATGCTCGGATCCGCTCATACTGAAGGCGGAAGACCTAGCATATCTCCTGATCCTCCGAGCAGCATCCAGTAGCGGCCTAGCGATTCCGACATACCTCGAGGCGGAAGCCCTGCTGGGTTTCCTCCATCCCTCGGGCTACGAGTCCCGCCTTTGGATTAAGGAAGTAACGCAGGCGAGGGCATCGGAAGCCGATCCTTGGGTTGCTTGGTTGGGTTACGCGTACTGGTCGGTTTCCCTCGACGAGGAGGTTTTATCCGCCCTCCTTTCGATGACCGACTCCCTCCTCAACTCCAGCGGCTACTTCACGTTGGAAACTCCCGTGATCGACGTTTCCGACAAGCTACCTTCCCTCTACCACCAGGCCCTCGCGGTCAAGCTTCTCCTCTACCGGTCTCAAGTGGAGCTGTGGCGTGGGAATTACGAGAAAGCCCAACAATTCTTCTTTAGAGCGCGCGCTCTAGAGAAATCCGTTCAGGAGAGCGGGGAAAACGGAGGCTTCTGGTCCCCCGAGCAACAGGCTTTCTTGTGCTCCCCTAAGGTCGGCATAACATCCGTCGAGGGATCGCTTTTGCTGGGAGTCG
>CAYNNH010000082.1:0-4667 GCA_964398605.1 uncultured Nitrososphaerota archaeon
GGTTGGGCATGGGGGTCTTGGCGTTCGCCTTCTGGACAGCCATAACCGTCGCCGACATACTGGCTTGGCTTTCCATCGCTTCCATCTTCAGCGTCGCGTTCTTGCTCGGCAAGAAGCCCTTCAGCAAGGGTCTGCTCGTCGCCATAGAAGAGGGAGTTGAGGCCTTCGTGCACGCCGAGGAGGCCATGATCCACCACCTAGCGAGGGGGATCCACTTGGGCTTCCGGAGGGGTTTCCACCTCCACCACCGCTTCTTCCACTTCCACCCGCCAGCCATAGGCAAGAACGCCGCCCTTTTCGCTTCGGTGATCCCCGCTTTCGTGGCGTTCGGGGTGATATACCCGCAACTGGTCCCCATCGTCGTCAATTGCGGCGTTTCTAAGTCCGTCGTTTACGCGTTCCTGTTCGTCAACAGCTCTTGTTCCGCCCTCCTGTACAAGAAAGCCGGAGAATCCAAAAACCCCGTGAGGGCGTACGCAATGGCCCACATAGCGAGGGTCGTCGCTTGCGTTGCCCTAGGGCTAGCCCTCCTTTTCGTGGGATTCGGCGATGTGATGCTCGCCTTCGCCGCCCTCTTCTTCCTCATCGACGGGTGCACGTGGGCGTACATATCGATGCTCGGGAATGCGTTCGCCCTCGACATATCCCACGAAGCGCTGGGGACCTTGAACTCCCTGAGAAGCATAGCCTACGTGGCGGGATCCATAGCGGGCGGCTTGATTGCCAGCAACTTGGGCTACGATTGGGCGGCGTTCGTTGCGGCCATCGCCATATCGCTCTCCATCCCTCTGGCCTTTAGAATAAGGTACGAGGCATAGTCGAAATATGGGCGAAGTAAATCATAGTGGTAAAGCTACCGCCCCGCTTGCTAGAAAAGTACGTGCTCAAGCGAACTGGCGTTAGAGACCCCGATTTGCTTGTGGGCCCCTCCTTGGGCGAGGACTCCGCCGTGATCGACATAGGGGATGGGAGGGTCCTCGTGGTCCACTCCGACCCCATCACGGGGGCTATAGAGCATTTGGGATGGCTCGCCGTCCACGTGGCCAGCAACGACGTGGCGGTGACAGGGGCGAAGCCCCGCTGGTTGTTGGGCGTGTTTTACTTGCCGGAAGGAACGGGGGAAGAAGTCCTCGACAAATTGACCCGGCAGGTCGACGAGGCTGCCAGAGAAGTTGGGGCTTGCGTGGTTGGAGGGCACTCCGAGTACACTCCCGACCTGAAGAGGCCTTTGGTCGCCATGACCGCCATCGGGATCGCCGAGAAGGAAGCGTACGTGACGACGGGAGGGGCTAGGGAGGGGGATGTCGTCATCATGACGAAAACCGCTGGCATAGAAGGCACGTCCATATTGGCCTCCGACTTCGAGGACTTGCTCCTAGAAAAAGGCGTTAGCCGGAGCTTGCTCAAGGAGGCGAAGGAGCTTGTGAAGAGAATAAGCGTCGTGAGGGAGGCCCTCTTGCTCGCGGGAGCTAGGCTCGTTCGCTCGATGCACGACCCTACGGAAGGGGGAATTCTGTGCGGCCTCGCCGAAGTGGCTTACGCCTCGCGCAAGACCCTAGAGGTCGAAGAAGGGAAGATTCCCATACTGCCCGAGACGAGGGAAATATGCTCGGCGTTGGGCGTGGATCCCTTGAGGCTGATAAGCTCGGGAACCCTTCTAGCCTCGGTTCCGGGGGAGAGACTCGGGGACGCCTTAGGATTGTTGGGAAAAGAGGGAATTCCCGCAACCCCGATAGGGAAGGTGCGCGCCTACGAAGGAGCGTGGGTTCTCTTGCGCAAGAAAGACGGCAACGTCGAGCGAATAGAAGAAGTGAGCCTAGAGGACGAGCTGTTCAGGCTGTGGTCGGAGCATGGAGGCTGAACCGACCAAGGAAGTCCTAGGGATTTCCCTCGCCGTTCTGGCAGGGATTTTCTTGGGCATCGGAGCGCCTTTGGCGAAGTACGGCCTAATGGACCTCGTTCGAGCGAAGGGGTACTTCAACCCCTTCTCGCTAAGCGATTGGTTCTTCCTCCTAGAAAGCCCCATCTTCGTGCTGGGGTTCCTCTGCCTAGTAGCGGGCGGCTTGTTGGGCTTCCTCGCCTACTCCTACGCGAAGAGCATTATCGCGTTGCCCGTCGCGAGCGGAATTCACTACGCCATTACCCCCATCGCCTGCTTCTTCATCTTGGGCGAAACCTTAAACTACGTTGAATTGGCGGGCATCCTCCTCATCATAGCGGGAGTGGTGCTCTTCAAGGCGAGGAGACGTGAGTAGCGTCGTCGTGGCTTTGGGCGTCTTGGCTTCTGCCGCCATGGTGGGCGTAGGGGGGCCTTTGGCGAGGAAGGGGTTCCTCAAGATAGGGGGGCTGGAAGTGAGGGAACTGCTACGCCGTCCCATGGAAGTCCTGCCCGCGCTCCTGAAGTGTCCGGAACTCGTGGCGGGCTTCCTCCTCCAGGCTCTTTCGAGCATTCCGTACTTGGTGGCCATTACGGCGGGGAAGGTGAGCGTCGTCGTGCCCATGGTGGGCGTACAATACATTTTCCTCGTCGTAGTTGCCTACTTACTCTTACGGGAGAAGCCCTCGAAGTGGGAAGGGATTGCCATACTCCTCATCGCCGTGGGCGTTACACTGCTTTCTCTCACAATTATTTAACCAAAGTTATACATATGTATAACCTTCGTTATTAGATGATCCCCTTAGCGAAGCTCTTGAAGAAGCGGGAGTACCGCGAAGTGGCCGCCATACAGGACGTAATAGTCGTAGCTCTATCCGAAATGGGAGCCGTGCTCCACGGAGGGACGGCCGTTTGGAGAGTTTACGGGGGCAAGAGGTTCTCGTACGACGTGGACTTCTACCACATATCCCCTCAGAAAACTGCCGAAATTCTGGCGGAATTGGAAGGGTTGGAGCTCGTTAAGAGCAAGACGACGGAATCCGGGATTTTCTACGGGAGGGTGAGGCGGGAGAAGTGGTCGGTAGAAGTGGAAGTGTCGCCCTTGCCGAGAGGGAAGGAGATCGTCGAGGGCAGGTACGCGATGGTGGATGGTAGCACGATCTCGGTGCTAACGCTCTCTCCTGAGGAGTTGTTGAGGGAAAAGGTTGAAGCTTACCTCTCGAGGAGGAAGGTAAGGGACCTCTACGACATCTACTACCTCATCGGGGTAATAAAGGAGCCTGCGAGGGCGGCGAAGGACCTGAAGAAACTCCTCACCGTCCTAGACGAGCCCCCGAAGGACTTTGCGAGCTTGAAAGAACTCATCATAGCGGGAATTTCCCCGAGCTTCGAGACCATCAGGAGGGAGGTGCTGAGGGTTGCCGAGGGTTAAGTACGCGGATCTCCTGAAGAGGCTGGAAGAGTGCGACGCCTTCCACGTATCCGTGGTGAAAGCCCTCGTGGGGGACTACGCGAAAGTGATGGTCCACAAGTTGCACAAGAAGGGGAAAATCGTCCGGCTCATGAAAGGCTGGTACACCTTCAAGAAGACGCCTTACGTGCTCTGGATACCCTTGATGGGATACGTGGGGCTGGGGCACGCCGCTTCTTATTGGGGGCTGTGGAACCAAGCGTGCGCCATAACCATCTTGACGCCGAGGAAGGTGAGGGAAGGGGAGCGGTTCGTGGGAGGGGAGAAGGTCATCGTGAAGCGCGTGAAGCCCTACATGCTCTTCGGCTTCGCCGTGGTCGAGATGGAAGGGGTGAAGGTGCGCATGTCGGACAAGGAAAAGACGCTCATCGACTTGGCGTACTTCGGGCACCCCTGTCTTGATGAGGTGGCAGAGGTGGCGAGGGAGTTGGCGGACAAGGAAAAGGTCAAGGAATATGTGGAGGAGTTGAGGAAGAGAGGAGCGTATCGATGGAGAATCGTGCGGAGAAAACTGGAGAGGCTCTTAGGAGGGGCTTGACGAACGCATGCCAGCGATATATATGACGGAAGGCTTTTTACTGATGGGCCTCCCCTTCAAGCCCTTCTCCGCCCAATGCCCCTACTGTTGGCGTCATTTGGGGGATTTCGACGAATTCGAGGAAGCCAAGAACATCCTCAAAGAGCATCTCTTGGAATCGCATGAAAGAGAGCTTAGGAAGGAGATCGAGAGGAAGCGCTTCAAGATGACCGTCGAGCAATTCGCAGGCTACTTAGCCGCTTACGCCGTTACCCCAAAGGCAGAAACGGTAGAAGGCGAAGTTCCTGAAGAAGTCCTTAGGAAGTTAGGGATGATCTGATGCCCGTATGGATTCCCGTTCGAGTGAGGTCCCGCCACAAGGAAGTCGTTACTTCCGCGAAAGTAAACACGGCGTTCACCCTTGCGCCCGCTCCTCTCATACGCTTACCGGAGAAGCTCGCCAGAGAATTGGGCTTTGAACCTTTGAAAGAGGAGTCGAGGGTCCTCCTAGGGGTGCACGCTGGGGGAGGGGAGTTGAGGGCGTACGTGCTCGGGCCCGTGGAGGTGAAGGTCGATGTGCCCGACAAGGAAACTCCTTGGAAGAAAGCGTGGGCCGTTCTCATGGGAGGAAACACGGTGTTGCTCAACGATTACTTGACAGAAGAGCTGGGCGTGGAGCCCGTGAAGCCGAGGTCGGGCTATTGGAGACTCAGCAACGACCCGCCCAGCAGATTGAGGGAAAGCGCGAAAGAAGAAATCTGGTAACTAGGTTCCGCCTACCTAGGCATCGAACATCATTGAAG
>CAYNNH010000083.1:0-4501 GCA_964398605.1 uncultured Nitrososphaerota archaeon
CGCGTAGAGCTTTACAAGTCGGGCAAGAAGAGGGTTTTCAGGGGTTTCGAACAAGGCGAAATCGACGTGCTCGTCGGAACGGCGAGCTACCGTAGCCCCCTCGTGAGGGGCATCGACCTGCCTCAAAGGGTTCGCTACGCCCTCTTCGTAGGAGTCCCCAAGTACGTGATTCGGATTAAGCCCGAGGACTTCCACCCCATGCGCTTCGTCCTCCTCCTCTCCAACATAGCCGATGTCCTGGACGAGCCGGAAAGGAACGTTTGCGAGCGGTGGATCGGCGAGCTACTCCACTACCGGCTGTTCCCCCACGAGCTCCAGAGGATCCGCGAGGCCATCGTCGAGGGGAAAAGAATTGAGGACAACGCGTACCTCGACCGCATAAGGGAAAGGGCTCAAGCTTGTATCGCATACGTCGAACGCCTGTTGAAGCGGAAGGAAATCGTCGAGAAACTGAAGGAGCACCCGAGGCTCTGCTTCAAGGAAGCGGAGAGAGAAATCTCGTTCCTCATGGTCGACCCAGTGACTTACGTGCAAGCGAGCGGGAGGACTTCTAGGCTTTACGCGGGCGGGATAACGAAAGGCCTTTCGGTCGTCTTGGTGGACATCGAGAAAGCTTTCAACGCGCTCACATCGGAGGTCAGGGAACTCGTTGAGGAAATTTCTTGGGAAAAAATCGGATCCCCCCGTAATAAAATAATCAGCGAAGTCCTGAAAGAAATCGATGAGGATAGGGAAAAGGTCAGGCGCGTCCTAGAGGGGAAGCTTAAGCCTGGGGAACTCGCCCTGCTTAAGACTTGCTTGCTCGTCGTGGAGTCTCCAAACAAAGCCCGAACCATAGCGAGGATGTTCGGTAGACCCACGAGGAAGGAGATAGCGGGAATTCAGTGCTTCGAAGTGGCCGCCGAGAACCGCCTCCTCATCATCACGGCAACCGGGGGGCACTTCCTCGACGTGACCACGGAGGAAGTCCCAGGAACCATTTACGGGATTAGGGTAGGGCGGAAGGATCACTCCCTCACCATATCCCCCATTTACGTGGTGAAGAAGGTTTGCAGGAATTGCGGCAACGTCGTTTACGCGAGCCGTTGCCCGAAGTGCGGTAGCGAAGACCTCAAGGAAGCGCCCGTCGTCGAGGCCTTAAGGCAGATAGCGAAGCGAGTGGACGAGATCCTCGTCGCTACTGACCCCGACGCGGAAGGGGAAAAGATCGCTTGGGATGTGTATCAGATCCTGCGTCCTTTCAACCCCAACATAAGGAGGGCGAGGTTCCACGAAGTAACCCGAAAGGCCCTCTTCAACGCCATCCAAAATCCCGAGGACTTCGACGTAAACTTGGTCGCTAGCCAGATCGTCCGGAGAGTGGAAGATCGTTGGATAGGCTTCGCCCTCAGCCAAGCAGTTCAGGAATTCTTCAAGAAGCGGACTTACTCCGCTGGACGCGTCCAAACTCCCGTCTTGGGTTGGATAGTCGAGCGGACGAGGGCCCTGAAGGACAGAATAGGCTTCTTGTCCCTGCGCCTCAGGAACGGCCTCGTTCTCAACCTGAGGATCCCCCTCGAGGACTACTCATCTCTGAAGAAGGGGAAGGCTAAGCCCGAGGACTTCGAAATAGAGGTCATCGATAAATCGGTTCAAGAGCAAGAGGTGAAGCCCCCGCCTCCCTTCACGACGGATGCCTTGCTCGCCGAAGCAGCGAGGGTTTTGAAATTATCGCCCATGACGGTCATGGCCATCGCCCAAGAGCTCTTCGAGATGGGGCTCATCACGTACCACAGAACGGACAGCACGACGGTCTCCTACGTGGGGAGGTCGGTGGCAAGGGATTACATCTCGGACCGCTTCGGCGAGGCCTACTTCGTCCCGAGGGAGTGGAAAATGCCGGGGGCCCACGAATGCATACGCCCCACCCGTCCCATAGATGCGCGAAGGCTGAGGAACTTGGTGAGCGCGAAGATACTGCGCTTCCCGAGGAAGCTTACCCCCGAGCACTACCGCGTCTACGACCTCATCTTCCGGCGGTTCATGGCGAGCCAAATGGCCCCCGCGAAATTGGAAAGGCTCACGCTACGCCTCCGGTTGAAGTGCAAGGGGAGGGTCGTTAAGGTGCTGACAAGGGAAGGCGAGGTCGCGGATTACGTCGAGCGTTCTTATGTTTGCAAGATCGCAGAGGAGGGCTTCCTCAAGGTGCTGAAGGAACGGGTGAGGAGAATAGAAAACCTCGAGGAATTCCTCGAAGGGTTCAAAGTCGAGAGGATCCTCAAGCGGAGGAAAATACCGAAAGTCGGTCCCCTGACGTTCGAATCGGTCGTGAACACCATGAAGGAACGCGAAATAGGCCGTCCCTCCACCTACTCGAAGATAATAGATGTTTTGCTGGAGAGAGGGTATGTCGTCCAGCGGAAGACATACCTACTCGCCCGCAACGAAGGCGAGAGGGTCTACGAGTTCCTCCAGAAGAAATACGGGGACCTCGTTTCAGAAGAGGTGACCCGAGAACTCCTCAGGCAGATGGACGAAATCGCTCAAGGGAAACGAAGCGCGATAGGAGTCATCGAAGACCTGCTCAAGGAACTCTACGAGAAAATCCCGGAGATGAAAGAAAGATTCCCCGAAATTCTAAATAAGCTCTCCTAGCTCCTTCAACCTCTTTCCGGCCAAGTAAGCCTCTAATTTGTCCTCCAATTCCTCGATGCGCACCCTCACCTGTTTCCACGTATCCCTGTCCCTCAGAGTTACCGTGTTATCCTTCAAAGTCTGGTAATCGATTGTGACGCAAATAGGAATGCCTATTTCGTCGGCTTTTGCGTATCTCTTCCCTATTGAGCCGGTTTCTTCGTATATTGCCCAGAACTTCTCCTTAAGCCTCTTGTATAACTCTAGGGCTTTCTCGGGCAATCCATCCCTAGAAACGAGGGGAAACACCGCTACCTGAATTGGGGCGAGCTTCCTCGGTAGCTTGAGCACGACTCTGCCATCTTTTTCTGAATAAGCGTGCATGAGGACCGCCAGCAATATCCTGTCCGCTCCGAAACTCGGCTCCACGACGTGGGGTATTATCTTCTTGCCCGTTTCCTTTTCCTCTTTTTCCTCCACGCGGAAGAACTCCCTGCTTAGCCTTAAGTCATCCACTTGAACGAAGCCCTGAGCATCCAGCTCCTTTGCCACGCGCTCGGGATCCATGGTCGCGAGCTTCTGCATGATGAAGCCCGCCCGCTCCGGGTATGCTGCCTTTATCTTGCTCGGCAAGGGATGGGCTATTCGCCTCACCCGGATCCTAGGCTCGGGATAGGGCTTGAAGAAGCTCATGTCGGCTCCCGACTTCATCGAGTGCCTCTTCAGGTCGTAATCCGTGCGGTAAGAGTGCCCAGCGAGCTCCACCCACCCCCAGGGCTCGATCTTGACTTCTTGGTCGTACGTTTGCTCTGAGTAGTGCGCTCGCTCCCCGGGCAACTTTTCGTCGAAGAGTTGCTCCTCGGGAGGAATTCCCATGGAGGTGAGGAACTCCTGCGACAACGCCATGAAGTAGGCGAGCCATTCGTTCACTATGAAGCCCTTCTCGAGGGCCTCCTTCACGGAGAGCTTGGTAGGCTCCTCCCCTTTCCTCTTCAGCTCCGCGGGCCATAGGTTTAACTCAACGCCCCTTACCTCGTCCAAGTGCGGGCAGGAAGGGTCCTCCGGGTCGATGAAGAACTCGAACTCCATGATGGTGAACTCCCTCAGCCTTATGGGTCCTTGGCGAGGCGATATCTCGTTCCTGAGAACCTTGCCTATCTGGGCGACGCCGAAAGGCACTTTCTTTCTCGCCAACGAGTAAAGGCGCGGGTATTCGACGAACATCCCTTGGGCCGTTTCGGGCCTCCCGTATCCGATTTTGTCGCTGTAGGGCCCGATGGTCGTTCGGAACATCGTCATGAAGTACTTGGGCTCGCCCAGCTCGCCTCCGCAACTTGGACAACGCACCTCTTTCTCTTTAATGATCTCGCCTATCTTTGACGGCGGATATCCTTCCGCTCTTATTCCCGTTTGCTCCTCCACGAGTTGGTCGGCTCGGAACTTACCGCCACAACGCAAGCATTCCACCATCACGTCCTTGAAATGCTCAACGTGCCCCGACGCTTCGAAAACCCTTGCGGGAGCGATAACGGGAGAATCTATTTCCAGCAGGTCGAGCTTACGGACGAAGAAGTCCCTCCACGCTCTTTTGATGTTCTCAAGTAACTTCACGCCCAGCGGACCATAGCAAAGGAAACCCTTCACCCCGCCGTATATCTCGTAGGCTGGCCAGAAGAACCCCCTCCTCTTGGCGAGGGAGACCACTTTGTCGAAAGTGGACATCAAGAGCTTAGCTCCCGTGATAAAAGTTGGTCTCGGTACATCGTTGATTCCGAATCCATGGAATGGGATTCTGCGCCCGAGAGAACGGATAGTATTACCTAATTTTCTTAAATCCGATCGGGCAGAACTTGGATGTGCATTCTCGGGAAAGACCAGATAATAAAGC
>CAYNNH010000084.1:0-4403 GCA_964398605.1 uncultured Nitrososphaerota archaeon
GCGTTGATCCCCGAGGGCAAGTCCACCGAGAACACCTCTTTCCCGCTGGAGTTGATGGCGCGTATGACCTCCGCGTGCAAACCCGCGACTTCCCTCGACAAGCCCGTGCCGAATATGGCGTCGATGATCGCGTCGGACTCGGCGAGGGATTTCTTCAAGCGTTCGACATCGTCCGCGCTCCTCACGAAGTTCACGCCCAAAAGCTTGCTCGCTATTTCGAAGTTCTCCTTGGCGGGGCTCTTGAACTTCAAGGGGTCGCCCACCACGAACACCTCGACCTCCGCCCCCATGGAATGCAACACCCGGGCCGCGACGAGCCCATCCCCACCGTTGTTCCCCGTCCCGCAAACGACCACGAACTTCTTGCCCTTCGCCCCCATTACCTCCTCGACGAGACAAGAAACGGCCATTCCAGCGTGCTCCATCAAGATCCTCCTCGAAATGCCGAATTCTTTCTCGGTAAGCTCGTCCACTTTCCCCATTTCCTCCGCAGAACAGACCTTCATGCTTCTATTTAGAAGCTGGCGAATAAGACTTCGACGCTAGCCCTTCGGAAAAATTCGGCCGATCCTATCCTTCAATTGTTCGAAAAAATCGGAGATTTCCGGGAGGTCGCGGGATCGTCTGCCCCATCGGTGCCTGCGTCGGTGCCGCATTTACCACCACCAGCGCCAAGGCCAGTACCAGTAGGCGTAGGGCCACCAGTACGCATAGAGCCACCAATACGCGTAGGGCCAGTACCACCGCCAGCCCCAGATCCACCAAGGACCTCCGAAGAGCCACCAGCAGGCGCCTCGTCCGAAGAGCCACCCTGGCCTAAGCCATGGAGGTAGCCAGCTCCACGGTCCCCTACCTGGCCAAGGTCCCCACCACGCCATTTCTTATTTTGTGTATAAGCACAAAATATAAGCTTTAACGCTACGGGGATAAGGATACGCCCCCATAGTATCGTTGGGAGAGGTCGACGAGCTCGAGCGAATAAAGGAGAAGTTGCTCCAAGCTTGCTCAGTTCTCTCCGAAAAACTGAAAGGCGAGTTCTTAGGGATGCTCCTCTTCGGAAGTTGGTCGAGGGGGGAGGCTAAGGAAGACAGCGACGTGGATGTCGTGGTCGTCCTCAAGAGCTTGTCGGGCATGGAAGTGCGGGGCGCGATATACGAGATAGTTTCGCAATGCGTGAAAAGACCCGTTACTCTCATCGATATTAGGGAAGAAACGCTGACGAAAGAAGACCTAGAGCTAAGTCCGTTGCTCCTCAACGTAGCGGCAGATGGGGTGATCGTTTGGGATCCGGAGGGAATTCTCGAGCGTTTTCTGCGCGAAGGGAGGAGAGTTATCGAGGAGTTAAAGCTCGTTCGTTACAGGACCCCCGATGGCAAATACGGCTGGAAGCGGGCGGACGGGATTCCCTTGGCCGAGGCGACATGAAGCTAAACCCTGCCAAGGAGGTGATGCACAGAATTAAGCTCGCAGCCCTTTACTTGAAAGAAGCAAGGGAAGCCTACAAGGGAGGAAACTATCGATTATCGGTGGCATCTTCTCAGCTGAGCGTCGAAAACTCCGCCAAAGCGGTCATTTCGTACTTCAGAGTGCCCAGCTGGAGCCACGACCCTTCCCACGAGTTGCTGGAGTTGCTGGAAAACCTGCCCCCCGATGTGCGAGATGTGGGCGAGAAACTCGCCCGCTTCTCCGCAAAACTGGCGCCGGAACACGCGAGGTCGACGTATGGCGAGCCAGAAACCGGGAAGACTCCTTGGGATATCTACAGCGAAGAAGACGCGAGGGAGGCGCTAAAAATGGCCGAACAATCGCTGGAATATGCGAGGAGGATCCTGAAGTCCTTGGGCATGGAGCCAAGGAGCACTTAACGGGGAGGTTTTACGTTTATGCATGGAGGACCTCCTCTCGCTCGCGGTGGAGGTAGGGCTGAAAGAGGGGGCGAAGTACGCGGAAGCAAGGTTCCAAGCCGATAAAACGAAGCTCTACGTTTTGAGGAACGGAGTTGTGGAGGCCGTGAAATTCTCCGAAGAAGCGGGCATATCCGTAAGGGTTCTCGTCGAGGGGGGAGTCGGGTTCTCCTCCACGAACCGCTTGGAAAGCGAGGCCGTGAGGGAGTGCGCGAAGAAAGCCGTCGCCATGGCGAAGGCTTCCAGCAGGCTTAGGAGGAGGCCCATCGAGTTCTCGGAGGAGGAATTCGAAGAGGCGAAGTGGGAAGTGAGGGAAGGCAAGCCCTTCGAGGACGTTCCGCTCGAGGAGAAAATCGCCCTGCTGGCAGACCTAGATTCCCTGCTTTCCGACGAGCGAGAGGTCGGGGTCGAAGTCCCCTTCAGGTGGTTGAAGCTGGAAGAACAGGTGGTCGAGAAGGTATTCGTCAACAGCGAGGGAGCCCGGATTCGGTGTCGCGTTCCCAGGCTTTACTTCGTTTCCCAAACGACGCTGAGGGAGGCTGGGAGGGGGACCGAGCAGGACAGCCTCGACAAAGGGGAGAGCGCTGGTTGGGAAGCCATCGAGAGGTGGAGCCTCGAGGAGGTGCTGAAGGAACGGGTCAGGAATTTAGGCAAGGTCCTGAGGGAGGGGACGAAGCCCCCGAAGGGGAAATTGGACCTCGTCTTAGGAGGGGAAGTCGTCGGGCTCGTCGTGCACGAAAGTTGCGGGCATCCTTACGAGGGCGATAGGATTCTCGGGAGAGAAGCAGCCCAAGCGGGCGAATCTTTCGTGAAGCCGGAAATGTTGGGGACGAAGATAGGGGCGGAGTGCGTCACCATCGTCGACGACCCGACCCTGGAACGCTCCTACGGCCATTACCTTTACGACGACGAAGGAGTGAAGGCGAGGAGGAGGTTCCTCATCAAGGAAGGAACGATCAACGAGTTCCTGCAGAACAGGGAAAGCGCCGCTCTTTTCGGCGTGCGGAGCAATGCGGCTGCGAGGGCAAGCCGCTACAACAGAGAGCCCATCGTGAGGATGGCGAACACGTTCATGTTGCCGGGGGACCATGACCTCGAAGAGCTCGTTGAGGGCGTGAAGCTCGGCGTGTACATGAAGACCTTCGGCGAATGGAACATCGACGATCGGCGTTTCAACATGAGGTTCGTGGGAAGGGAGGCGTACTTAATCGAAGGCGGCAGGATCACGAAGCCCGTGAGGCGGCCCGTTTTGGAGGTAACTTCCCCCGGGTTTTACGCGAGCGTGGACGCTGTCGGCAAGGATTTGGAGTTCAGCGCTGGGCTCTGCGGTAAGGGCGATCCCCCACAAATCGTGCCCGTTTGGTTTGGAGGGCCCAGCGTGAGGCTGAGGAGTGTCCCGCTGGTGGTACCATGAAGGGGCTCGAACTCGCGAACAAGCTCGTGAAGTGCGGGCTTCGGGCGGGCTTCGAGGAAGTGGCGGTCAAGGTGGCGGAACGAAAAATGAACCAAGTACGCTTCCACAACAACGAGATCTCCGTTTCGAAGAGTTGGGACGAGTTGGTCGTCGACTTCTACTTCGCCAAAGGCAAGAAGGTCATCATCACGTCCCTCTCGACGGCTGACGAGAAGCTCTTGCGCCAAGCGGTGGAAGGCTGTTTGGGCTTGATCGATGCGGTGAAGGAAAGGGAAGACTACGCGCCCCTCCCCGAAGGACCCTTCCGCTACCCCGCTCTGGCGGGCTTGTACGACAAACGCCTCGCCGAGTTGGGAGAAGAAGCCGCCGACCTAGTGGAAAAAGCGATAAATTCCGCCCTAGAAGCGGGGGCTAAGAGGGCGGCGGGGACGTTCTACTACGGGGAGGAGAGGATTTCCGTAGCCACTTCAGGAGGGGCGGAGGGGGAGTTTTCGAGGACGAGGGGCGAGCTCTACCTGAGGGGGCTCGCGAACGGAGAATCCACGGGAGTTGGGGTCACGTGCGGGACGAGGGTGGAAGACCTCAAGCCGGAGTTGGCCGGGAAAGAAGCTGGGGAATACGCAAAGCTTTCCGAGAAAACCGTTTCGGTTGAGGAAGGCAGGTACGATGTCGTGTTCGGCAGGCCCGCTTTGGGCGTGCTCTTCGATTGGGCCATGAACTTGACTTCCGCTTCCCACGTCGATTCGGGCTTTTCCTGTTTCGTGGGGAAGCTGGGCGAGAAAGTCGGGCGGGACTCGCTCACCATGTACGACGACCCCCACCTCGAGGGAGGGCTGAACAGCACGCCTTTCGACGACGAGGGCTACCCCACCGAGAAAAAGGCGGTGATCCGGGAAGGTGTCCTCCAGATGTACTTGCACAACTCCCTCACCGCGAAGAGGCATAAGGCGAGGCTCACGGGAAACGCGGGCTGGATAGCTCCCCGCCCGTGGAACGTGGTCGTGGAAACGGGCGATTTTTCCGAGGAAGAAATCCTCGGAGAGCTGAAGCGGGGCCTGTTCGTGAACAACATGGGCTACGTGAGG
>CAYNNH010000085.1:0-4241 GCA_964398605.1 uncultured Nitrososphaerota archaeon
CGGGGACCGATACCGTCTTCCCCTCCTTTTCCTGCATCTCGAAGACTCCCATGGGGCAAGCACTCACGCAAGCCCCGCAACCCACGCACTTCTCCTCGTCAACCTCCGGCCTCGGCATGCTTTCACCCTTGATGCTAAAACCCCTCACAATATATTGGCTTAGGTGATTTCCTCGCGTAGCGAGGAGAGAATTTTGTCTATGGTGCTCCTCGCTTTCTTCAACCTGCTCTTATAATCTCTCATCAGCCTCTCGTAAGCGTCTTTGGATATTCGGCCGAGCCTCCTTTGAGTTCTCAAGGAAATCATGCTGTTTCGGACGCTGTTTATTTCCGCCTCCGCGGCTTCTAGGCTCGTAACGTAATTGGCGTGCGTGGAATCTATTTTCATGACGCTCTTCCTCAATTCCTTCAACTGGCGCGTGATCCTCTCTATCTCCCTCCTCGCCTTCTCCACGAACTCTCTGTGTTCCTTCTTCCTAACTCGCTTGGCCTCTAAGTCCTCATCCATCTGGAATATCCGGTCGTAGAGCGAAACTTTCTCGGCGTAAAGATCCACGAACCTCGATATGGTGTCCACGGGCAGGACGGGAGGGAGCGGGGAAGGCCTTACCGTTTTCCAAATGAGAGAGAGGGCAAGGACGACGACTATCGCGAACGATAACCAGCCGACGTACGGGACGATTGCCCAAGCCAGCGAGTAATCATACTCAATGTGGAACTTCAGGTTGCCCGCTATCGTCATATTACTCGCCTCGTAGCACGCATATTCTTGACTCACGAGGCTAAAGGAAGGCGAGAGTTGAGAAATGCGAGCCCCATCGGGTAATGCGACTTCTAGCTTGAAATTGTCGACCGTCCAGTTGTTCCACGCCAAGAGCTCGTAGTCGAGCGAGTAGTGAAGGGCCCAAGGATCGGCCGTTATCCTCGATTTGGGTAACTTGTACGAGAGGATGAGCGTTGCTTTTTGACCCGTGGCTATTTCCGCCCTAAGGGTTGGGCTGACTTCCTTCCAATCGTTGTGCTCGCGAACTTCTACGGGCATGTCCGCGAACCCGTCGTTCACGCGAATGAGGTAAGCATCTTTGGGCGCTTTTAGCACTAAGTTGCGAACCGACCCGAAGCCCATGTTAGCTATCTTGTAGGTTTCCGAGACTTCTACATCCCCGAAAGGCGACACGGAAATCTTCACGTGGAGCTTCTCGCACTTGAGATAAGGCATGGTGCACGAGAAGTGCAAGGTTGTCATGTTGACGAAGTAAGGGGGGATGTCTTCCAAGGTCCCCCTTTCGTACTTGAATCCCCCGTGGCTTTCCTCTGTAAAGCCTTCTGGCTTGAACAGGAAGTTACCATCTCTCGGAATTCCAAGCCAAACTTCGCAAGATTTCAAGCCCCAAGGAGTCGTCGGATTCAGGGGAACCGTTGCGTTAAACTCGTCCGAGCCCGTGCTGTTGAATAAATAGTACACGTACGCGCGAATGGTGACCGTTTCCTCCTCCTCCCATTCGGCGGGATCCGCGAGCGTCACGTTTATTCCGACCAAATCCCCTCGGGGCATATACAACTCGTAGTCGAGCCTAGTGCCTTTCTGCGTGATGTTGAGCGAGGTTACCTTGTCGAAGAACTCCTTCGGGTAGTAGGCGGTGAACTCTCTGAAGGGCTCGAGGTTCGTGTTTATAATGTAAAACGTGTCGTTAACTTCGACGAGCCCACCTCTCAGGACTTTTATTTCGTGCCTAACTTTGACTATAGGCTCCTTTTTCCCTTCAGCGGCCGAAACTCGATTAATGGGGCATAGCGACAGCAAGAGGATTATCAGGATCGCCCAGAGGATCCACCGCTTCAAGCCCTTCCCCGCTTCTTGAGGATGCTACTCCAATCGGGCGGAACGTCCTTAACGATCCTCGCCGGAACCCCGATTACGATTTTCTTGGGCGGCACGTCCTTGGTCACCACCGCCCCCGCGCCTACGACCGCCCCCATGCCTATCCTCACCCTCGGGAAAATGGTCGCGTTCGCGCCTATGCTAGCTTCGTCCTCGATGGTTGGTCCCTTCAAATCATACTCCTTCTGGGCGACATACTTGTCATTTAGGAGGACTGCGTTGGGCCCTAGGAAGACGTAGTTTCCCACCTCGCTATACGTGCAGATGTACACGCCTGTCTGAATGGAAACGGCTTTCCCTATCTTGCAGTGCCCATCAATCACGCTGTTCGTCCCCACGAGCGTCCCATCTCCGATGCGGACATTCTCCCTAATCATGACATTATGCCCCATGCGGACGAAGTTCCCTATTTCGCTTCCCTCGTAGATGACGCAGTTGCTCCTGATGACGCACCCTTCGCCTATCTTAGTGGGGGCTTTTTCCGACGTTTCGCCTTTCTCTAAAATCTCCTTCATGCTACGACTCGTCGGGAAGCCTATCACGGTATTCGGACCCACGTACGTTCCTCTACCGATCGATACCGGCCCTAACAAAATGGCGTAGGCATCCACGAACACTCCTTCCCCCATTTCGACATTCCCGACTACTAGGGCGGTGGGATGGACCTTCGCGGGCACCGTTTAGTAATCCGGTGCCTTTTATTTGGTTAGAGCAAAGTGGTTTTCTCGAAAGCCACGTAAGGAATTATCCTCCTAATGACCCAGTCTTCTATGACGCCTTTTAGATCGGACGGTCGCTTTATTTCCTTCTTTTTGCGTAATTCGACGATCCTCCTCGCTCTTATGGGCCCTATCTTCGGTATTCGCATGATTTCCCAAATGCTCGCCTCGTTCAGATCCACGGGGAAGAGCTCGGGGTGCTTCTTCACATAGAGGAGCTTGGGATCCTCGTTCCACAAGAACCCTTCCTCGTCCACGACCTCTTGGAGTTCCTCCAGCGTGAAGTTGTAATCCCTAATGAGGAACGACACTTGGTAAAGCCTGTGCTCCCTCCAGCTCGCGCAAGGAGGCTTGTTTTCGTAAGGGGTTCCAGGTATGGGCTCGAAACCACTGTAATAGATCCTTCTCAATTTCAGGCCCTTGTAGAGCTGGTACGTGGCCTTTATGTACAGCCAATCGGTTTCCCCCGTCGCCCCCACGACGAATTGGGTGTCCACCCCGGCTTTGCACTTCGCTTTCCTTGCTTCTTCAACGGCCCAAGCAAGCCGTTTGAACACGTCGTTGAGCAAATCCCCTTTGTCAGGGCACATTTCCGAGAAAACGCTCCCCTCGGGAGCTTCCATGTTCAGTCCTATCCTGTCGGAAACCGATGCCGCCTCTTTGATCATCCAGCGACTTACGCCAGGCATGAGCCTCAAGTGCACGTAGCCCCGAAATCCCAGCTCTTTGGCTTTCCTCACTATCTCGACCTCCTTCGCGACCACTTCATCGGGATCCCCATCGATGGAAGAACTCAAAAAGAGCCCCTTTACTCTCCCCTCCTTGTACAGCTGAGCGGCCACGCTCGCCAGCTTATCCACCGTCCAACGCTCCCTCGGAACGCTCCTCCCCCTGCGTAGGGCGCAGTACTTGCACTCATTGCGACAATAGCTCGAAACCAAGGTTTTCAAGAGGGGACACCTCCCCTTCCGACCGGTCGCTTCGTAAACGGGGACGTAAGCGTGATCCCACCTGCAACTAATGAGCAAATAGCGGTACTTCCTGCTCCTCCTCAGCTCGTAGGGGAGAATGGACACTCACAAAATCGAGAATTGGGTAAAAAGGTAATCGCGCTATCAAAATCAACTAAACTCCATTACTCGCAAGATGCCCCACCCTTACATACCGAACAGCGTCGACGATATCAAGCGGAAGATGCTGGAATTCCTCGGTGCCTCGATCGATGACCTCTTCGCCGATATCCCGCCGCAAATAAGGCTGAGGGAGCTCCCTAGGATACCCGGCCCACTTTCCGAGCTCGAGATAACGAGAAGGGTCAGAGCCGCCTTATCTTCGAATAAGTGCGCTCTCGACATGCCCATTTTCCTCGGCGGCGGGGTTTGGCCCCATTTCGTGCCCGCGGTGGTCGATTACGTCGTTTCGAGGAGCGAGTTCTTCACAGCCTACACGCCTTACCAGCCGGAGGCAAGCCAAGGAATGTTGCAGGCGTTGTTCGAGTACCAAAGCCTCATTTGCGAGCTTACCGGCATGGAAGTCGCCAATTGTTCCATGTACGACTGGGCCAGCGCCCTAGGGGAAGCTGCTAGGATGTGCTCCCGGATCACGGGCAAGAAAAAGTTCATCGTGCCCCGTTCCATATCC
>CAYNNH010000086.1:0-4185 GCA_964398605.1 uncultured Nitrososphaerota archaeon
CCGGGGTAGCTCAGCGGGTAGAGCGCCGGACTCATGATCCGGAGATCCGGGGTTCAAATCCCCGCCCCGGCACTGTTTTATCTGATCTTGAGAACTCCCGCCCCTCTATACTTCCCGTGCTTGAGCGCTATGAGCGCCTCATTCGCCTCTTCTAGCCTGAACAAAGTCACCTCCGGCTTTATGGGGATTTCCGCCGCCAGCTGGAGGAACTCCCGTACGTCTTTTCTCGTGATGTTGGCGACGCTCTTCACCTCCTTCTCGAGCCACAAGTGTTCGGCGTAATCGAGCTCTGGGATGGGCACTTCCTTCCTAATGGCGTTTATCACGAGCCTCCCTCCCTTTTCAAGATTTCTTAGTGCCTCCTTGACCACTATGCCTGCCGGAGTGGTGTCGATGGCGCAGTTGAGCTTTTGGGGTGGCGTATCTCCCGTCATTCCCACCCAATCTGCCCCCAATTTCTCGGCTAGTTTGCTCGGCTTATCCCCCCTGCGTTTGGTGAAGACGTAGACCTTCGCGTGCGGGTACAAGTACTTCACGACTTGGTGGACGATGTGGGCAGAGGCCCCGTAACCGTAGAGTCCTATGACATCCCCGTCTTGCATCCCCGTGAGCCTCAACGCCCTGTACCCTATCGCTCCTGCGCAGAGGAGGGGGGCCGCTTGGGTGTCGTCGAAAACTTCGGGGATCGGGTAGGCGAAGTCCTCAGAAACGACCATGTACTCGGCGTATCCTCCATCCGCATCGCATCCCGTGCCCATGAAGCGGTCGCAGAGGTTTTCATTTCCCTTCCTGCAGTGATAACACTCTCCGCAAGCCCAGTATATCCACGCCACGCCGACCCTATCCCCCACATCGTACTTGGTCGCCTCGGGCCCGAGCTTAACGACCCGCCCCACGACCTCGTGCCCTAGGATCACGGGCAACTTCGGGACAACCCGTCCCTCTATTTCGTCGAGCTCCGTGCGGCAAATTCCACAAACTGACACTTTGATGAGAACTTCTTTTGACCTCGGCTCCGGAGTCGGGATTTCGCAATATTCTAGCGGCCTTTCCTCGACTTTCGCTATGCGCTTAAGAACTTGGGCTTTCACTGAGAAGTTAAGCCACGCTATTTCGTTCCTTCGCCTTTAAGCGGGAGCCAACAAACTCGAGGCAAGTACTCCCTCACGATCCTACGCCCTTCCTCGTCGAGCGCTTTATAACTCTCGATCCAGAGCTTCACCCGAGGCATGAGGTGCATGGCCCCCCGCTCGATGACGAGCCCTCCCATCTTGTAGGGGAAGATGTCCGTGAAAGCCCCTATCGCTTCCTCGGAGAGCAGTTTTTTGCTCGCCTCTTTGTAGTCCCTGATCCCCATCTCGTGCAAGATGCCCACCCCGTCGAGGATCACTTTCTTCGCCTTCTGATACCTCCTCGGGAACCGGAAATCACTAATGGACGTTACCTTCTCGACCACGCTCACGACCTTCGTCCCCTTTTGGAGCAGGTACCACTGCACGAAATCCCCTTCTTCCCCTTTCATCTCGTCGGCGAAACCCATGCCCTTGAACGTCCTATAAGCGGGCTCTTTAAGCTCGAATAACCACCTCCCCTTTTTGCTTACATTAGCGAGCACGCCGAAGGAAGGCACCTCAACTAGCTTCACTTAAATAATACCCCAATACATTCAAATGGATGAAGCGGGCAAACCTACTCCTAGCGACTTTACTGTGCCTACTCCTCTTGGCGTTGCCCATAGAGGCGTTGAGGATCCGCGGTTGGAGGCCTCAACCTCCAGTGCCCGAAGAAGGCAAATTAGCCGCATCGTTGTTCGCCAACTTCACGGAAGTTCCGGGGATGCCCGGCGTATTCGAGTATCACGCGTGGAAAAACTCCTCTTGGATGGTCGAGGACATAAGTTGGTCCCTCCATCAATCGTTCGACACGTCCTACAACGGAAAGCCATACCATGTGGAAGCCGATTGGTCGATCCACGTTAGTAGGGAAGTCGCGGAAGCAAGTGCTTACCTCGTTCTCGTCCTTTGGGACAACGATACAAGCCTACGTCCCTTCCTAAGGCGGGAAGGTTCCTTCAACTTCACGGGGGATGAGGTGCTCACGGGCACGCTCTTCATCGTTGCGAACATAAACGTGACGTACGACGTTTCTGTTCGCAACGTGTGGTCAAACGGGACGCACGTCGTTCAGACTCCCAACATAACCGATCCTAGGCACCCGCTTTTCCCGTACACGCTGAATGTCACGAAAAGTGGTAGTTATTCCTACGCATGGGTCTCCTACGATATTGTTCAGATAAAGTTCTTGGATGTCAGCCTTACTCCTGGGGAGTTTCTCTCTCTTCGCGCCGAAATGATCAGATATCACGCCATAGCGATCAAGCTCTTCAAGGACTCCAACGGCAACGGCGTCATGGACTTCGAAGTCGCGTACGACCCCGCTACCAAGAGGTACTACCTCACCAACGAGAGCGAGGAAATCTACCACTTCGCCCTAGAGCGAGCTCGGCTAGCAGGCGTGGAAGCCCCCCACGTTGAGAATGGCAACACGCTCACGTGGGCCTTAAGAGTCGAGGGCATCAAGGGCTTGCTCATACCGTCGGGCGTTTCCACGTGGGCCGTTAGGCAGGGCAGGGTTAACGTGACCACGTACGACGAGGAAATTTCCGAGTTCGGTGCCGTTTTCAGGTTCTCCCCCCAAACGAGGGGCAATTATTCGGTCGCTTCCCTGAAAGTCGACACCGTAATTGGTGAGTGGAGTAATAAAACGACCGTCGAGGGACTCGGCTTGTGCTTCCTTTACCTGTGCCGTCACACAACCATAGGCATTGAAAGGACTCTTTCGACCGTGAACGAGAAGGGCGAAGAAGTTTCCCCCGAGCAGAACTCGACATCGCTAACGTCCCTGTGCTTCAGGAGTGGCGAGGAGATCGTTGGGAACATAACTCTTGGCGGTCCTAAGTATCGGTGGAACGAAACGAGCTACGAAACCGCGTACGCCGAACTCGTTCCCATTAGAGCATTCAACCTGACTTATGGGAGAATCGGCCTCGAAGGAGGCGTGTTAGTGGAGGTAGAGCGAGAAATGTACCTCTACGCTGTTTGCTACCCGAAGTGGAGCGGCTGGAAGATACAGCACGACCCCGAGTTCTCGATGGTGGCGGGAACCGTAACCCTAGCCCCTGCGCCAACAGTAGCCCCAGCTTGGTACGAGAAGCCTGCTGTTGCAGCAGCCATCATAGCGGTCGTGGTGGCTGTGGCGGTAATTTCCATAATCATCCTGAGGAGGAAGAAGAAAACGCCCTCTTAACAGCGCCGGGGGTGGGACTCGAACCCACGCGGGGCAACGCCCCACCAGCTTAGCAGGCTGGCGCCTTAACCATCTCGGCCACCCCGGCATAAAAATTCGGAACTGAGATAATTAAATTCTTGCACAAATTTGGTGAAAGCGTTAGCGGTAGTCGGACCGAAAGCTTCCGGCAAGACAACCGTTCTATGTGCCCTTATATCGGGCCTTCGGCGGAAGGGGTATCGAGTGGTCGCCATCAAGCACGCCCCCCACGGCATCGAGCTCGCCGACAAAGACACCTCCAAACTGAGGGAATCAGGGGCAGTAGGCGTTCTGGCATCGGGTGATTGGGGAACTGCGCTCTTCTGGAAAGGGGATCCGATCTCTCTAGCCAAAAGTCTCATCGATTGCGATTTCATGTTGTTGGAGGGTTTTTCCGAACTTAAGACCGTCCCCAAAATCATCTGCGCCAAATCAAAGGAAGATTACGAGGCTTACTCGGATGGTCTGGAGATAGCGGTCGTCGGCCCATTGGAGGGCATCGATGTTCCCGTCTTTTCCATAAAGGAAGTAAACGGGCTTCTACCACTCGTGGAACGTAAAGCGTTTCCTCCTTTACCCGGCCTTAATTGTGGCCTTTGCGGATTGGATTGCTACGGTTTAGCAAGGAAGATCGCAAAAGGGGAAGCGAGCGTCGAGCGTTGTCCTTTCGTCCACCCGAGGGTTGGCGCGTTGCTGGAAGGCTCGGAAATCCCCTTGAATAAGTTCGCCGCCACCGTGACGTACAACGTGCTGACCGCCCTTCTCCGCTCCCTCAAAGGAACGAAGCCCGGAAGGGCTGTTTTCTGGCTGGAATATACTTATAGCGAGGAACCCCGTCAATAATTGGGGGTAGGGGGC
>CAYNNH010000087.1:0-4090 GCA_964398605.1 uncultured Nitrososphaerota archaeon
GCAGGAAGCCATCTTGAACACGGCGAGGATGATCAAGGAAGACTTCCTCATGCAACACGCCTACAGTCCCGTTGACAGCTATTCCCCGCCCGAGAAGACGTACCTCATGCTGAAGCTAATCCTCACGTTCCACGAACTCATGGAGAGGGCGGTGGATCGCGGGATCCCGACTTCCGAAATCATGTCCCTCTCGGTGGTCGAGGACATCGCCCGCATGAAGTACCACACGATCGAGGAGCTTTCCAAGCTCGCTCCTCAGTTGGAGGAGAAGATGCGCACCCAGTTTAGGGGGTTGTACGAGAAGTACGGAGGTGTTACGTGATGTCGGTCATCCACACGGGGACTAAGTACGCAACCGTTCGCGAGATATCCGGGCCCTTACTCTTCGTGGAGAACGTGAGCGGCGTGGGCTACGGGGAGCTCGTGGAGATCATAGGGCCCGACGGCGTGGAGCGGAGGGGCCAGGTCCTCGAGGCGACGAGGGACATGGCGGTGGTGCAAGTCTTCGAGGGGACGGCGGGCTTGGACGCTTCCAAGACCTTCGTGCGCTTCACAGGATCCACCGTCAAGTTGCCCGTCGCTTACGAGATGCTGGGTAGGATATTCGACGGGAGCGGGAGGCCCATAGACCGGGGTCCCGCCATCGTGGCGGAAGACGAGTGGGACGTCCACGGAGCCCCCATAAACCCCTACGCGAGGGAGTATCCTAGGGATCCCATCCAAACGGGGATCTCCGCCATAGACGGCATGAACACCCTCGTGAGGGGACAGAAGTTGCCCATCTTCTCCGGCACCGGCCTCCCGCACAACATGATAATCGCCCAAATCGCCCGCCAAGCAACCGTCCGAGGGCAGGAAGAGGAGTTCGTCCTCGTCTTCGCCGCCATGGGGATTACCGCCGAGGAAGCCCGTTTCTTCAGGGAGGACTTCGAGCGACGCGGCGCCATGGACCACGTCGTCATGTTCATCAACTTGGCCGAAGACCCCGCCATCGAACGCCTCATCACTCCCCGCCTCGCCCTCACCACCGCCGAGTACTTCGCCATCGAGCACGACATGCACGTGCTCGTCATCCTTTCCGACATGACGAACTACTGCGAAGCGTTGAGGGAGATATCGGCCGCGAGGGAGGAAGTTCCCGGGAGACGGGGATATCCCGGCTACATGTACACCGACCTAGCAACCATCTACGAGCGGGCGGGGCGTATTAGGGGCAAAAAAGGATCCATAACGCAGATGCCAGTCCTCACGATGCCCCACGACGACATAACCCACCCCATCCCCGACCTGACGGGTTATATTACCGAGGGCCAAATAATACTCAGCAGAGCCCTCCACCGCAAGGGAATTTATCCGCCCATTGACGTTCTTCCCTCCCTTTCCCGTTTGATGAAGGAGGGCATAGGCAAAGGGAGGACGAGGGAGGACCACCGAGAGCTCAGCGACCAGCTTTACTACGCCTACGCGGAAGGACGTAGCTTGAGGGACCTCGTCGTCGTAGTTGGAGAGGAAGCCCTTTCCGACAGGGATAGGCTCTACCTCAAGTTCGCCGACGAGTTCGAGAAGCGATTCGTCAACCAAGGCTACTACGAGAACAGGACTTTCGAAGAAACGCTGGACCTGGGCTGGGAACTCCTCTCCATGTTCCCCGAACGCGAGTTGAAGCGGGTGAGCCCCGAGACCATCCGGAAGTACTTCCGCCGAAAGCCCGTTAGCGGCTGATGGCCACCGTAGTCCACCCTACTCGGATGGAACTCCTCATGCTTAAGGAACGCCTACGCGTCGCCAAGAGGGGGCACGAACTCCTACAAGAAAAGCGCGACGCCCTCATCATGGAGTTCTTCGCCCTCATACACCGCATGCAAGTGGTGAGGAAGCGCGTGATGGTCGCTTTGGAAGGGGCTTACTCGGCTTTCAGGGAGGCCCTCGCTTACGTAGGCCCGAGGAGGGTGGAGGAGATTTCGTATGGAATGAAGGAATCGCTGCGCCTCCGGTGTAGCCTCAAGAACCTCATGGGAGTGCGCGTGGCATCCCTCAAAATCGAGGAGGTCCGCCCTTACTACCTCGACACGCCGTACGTTTCCGCGAAACTGGATGAAGCCATAGGGAAGATAAGGAAGGCGGTCAAAGAAATCGTCAAGCTAGCGGAGACCTTCGATTCGGTGAGGAAAATGGCCATGGCCGTCATGGCGACGAAGCGCAGGGTAAATTCTCTCGAGTATTACATAATCCCCAAGCTGGAAGAGACGATTCGGTGGATCGAGCTGTGCCTTGAGGAGCGGGAGCGGGAGGACTTTTTCCGCCTTAAGAGGATAAAATCCCTCCGGATGCGTCAGAGGGAGTAGCCGTACTCGCCTACGAGGGGGACGAAAGCCACCCCTCCTTTGCTACTGAGCGAAACCCTTCCCTTCTCGTCTTTCTTCACCACAAACAGCTCTTGGAAGAAGTGGAGGGAGCCCACGGGAATGACCATCACCCCTCCCGGCTTCAGTTGGTCGACGAGGGGCTTTGGGATGTCCGGGGCGGCCGCCGTGACGAGTATCCTATCGAAGGGGGCTTTCTCCGCATAACCCTTCGAGCCGTCCCCGTGGATGATGGTGATTCTGTCGAGGTATCCCGTACGTCGCAGGTTATCCGTCGCGAATCGGACGAGCTCGGGGACGATCTCCATGGTGTAAACGTGCCCCCACTTTTCCTTGGGCGCGTCCGAAGGGGCGACTATTTCGGCCACTACGGCGGCGTGGTAGCCGCTTCCCGTCCCCACCTCCAGCACTTTGTGCCCCACGTCAAGTTCGAGGTACTCGCACATCATGGCGACCATGTGGGGGGCCGAAATCGTCTGCCCGTAGCCTATCGAGAGGGGGGAGTCCACGTACGCGTACTTTTTCAAGTGCGGGGGGACGAACTCTTCCCTCGGGACCCTGAGCATCGCCCTAATTACGCTCTCGCTCCGGAGGATGCCTTCCATGATGAGGGCCTTTACCCTCCTCCGCCTCAACTCCTCGAAATCCAAACTCATTCCAATTCCCACGTGAATATTCTTCGCTTTTTCACCAACAAGTAGTAGGGAACGGCACAAAAGAGCCCGACTACGACTTCGATGATTGCGATGTTTATGTGGGCTACGTGGAGGGAAAAAACGGCGAAGAAATCGACGGCCGCGTGGTAGAAGGCCGCTTCGAGGAAAGCGACCAGCAACCTCTTCCTAAAAACTCCCACCATCAGCAAAGCGCCCAATATCCCGTGGATGAGCGCCGCCATGTTCCTCTCGATGGGTATGAGGATCAGTTCCAGCGCCCAGTACGAGAGGTATTCCTCGACGCTCACCACGCCCAAGACGAGGTTCGCGTAGATCCCTAGGTTGATGAGGACGGCTTCCATGAAGCCCGCTCCCAGTCCTATGAGCATTCCGTACAGTATGGCTTTCTCGTCCGAGTCGGTGAGCTCCTTGAAGGGCTTGGACAAGCAGAAGAGAGCCTTCACGCCTTCCTCGCAGAAGCCCACCACTAGCGCGGTAACGGCGACGAAAATAGCCAATTCCAGAGAACTCGCGAGCAAGATGGGAACCCCCTTGACCAGTTGGGCTAATAACCACGCGATGCACCCCATGAAGAAGGAGAACGCCCCCAGCTTCACGTCGTGCTTCTTCCAGAGCCACACGAAGAAAACGAGCACGGGAATTACGGAGAGAGCGAAATGACACGCCCAAATGCACCGCCAATCCATCGAAATTATGCCTCCTTTTCTATTTGATGGGTGCGGTAATCGAGGAATTCACCGCGAGAGGGCACCCAAACGTGCGGGCGACCCATCCCACCACGCTGGAGATCACGAAAGATCCCTTTTTGACCCTTAGGGGGGATTGCATAATCGCCGTTAGGTCGGAGAAAGGCGCGAGAGACCTCTCGCAGGAATTCAAAAGACTCGCCAAACGGGACGGTAGCATCATAATCCTCGAGCTCGAGGCGGATGGCGTGAAGGACGTGGTGGTCGGGAGGGGGTCTTTGCGCTTTTCCTTCAGCGATCCCCGTTCCATGGTCTTCCGCCGTAGCGATTACGCGTGCGGGAGAACGGTGATGGTGCTCGCCAA
>CAYNNH010000088.1:0-4019 GCA_964398605.1 uncultured Nitrososphaerota archaeon
TGGCGGGGGTGGGCTTGCCCATCTTGAAGGCGGCGAAGAAGGGATTGAATTGCCTCAAGGACTACCTCGAGCGCGTCGCCCGAGAGCTGAGGATAGCAATGTTCCTATGCGGAGCCCGCTCGCTAAGGGAGTTGAGAAGGGCTAATGCTGTCCTGTTGGGTGATTTACGAGAATGGGCACTTCAAAGGGATCTTCCCTTCTAAGGGAAATTCGCGAAGTAGCCGAACGCGTAGACGCCTTCATCCACGAGAATTTCAAAGCCTTCCCCGATTTCCTACAGAAGGCGTGTTTGCACACGGTGAAAGCTGGCGGGAAGAGGCTAAGGCCCTTCTTGGTGGTGAAGTCGTGCGAAATCTGCGGGGGGAGTTCGGAAAAAGCCCTGCCTGCGGCGGCGGCCATAGAGCTGATACACACGTTCACCCTCGTTCACGACGACATCATGGATCGAGGGGAAATAAGGCGGGGAGCCCCTTCCGTCTTCGTTAAGTGGGGAATTCCAGTGGCCATCCTCGCGGGAGATCTGCTCTTCTCGAGGGCGCTCGAGGTATTCGCGAGCTGTTCTCTCGATCCCAGCACGAAGTTCGAGGTGATGGCGGAAATGGCCCGCGTCACTTCCTCCATATGCGAGGGCCAAGCCATGGACCTCTCGTTCACGAGGCCCAAGGAAATTCCGAAGGAAGGCGAGTACATCGAGATGATATCGAAGAAGACGGCATCCTTGTTCGCCTCTTGTTGCAAGATAGGGGCGGTGATCGCTCGAGCCGACGAGAAATACGTCCAAGCCCTCACGCAGTACGGCTTCTCGTTGGGGCTTGCTTTCCAAATCGTGGACGACGTGCTCAACATCGTGGGGACGGAGGAGGAGCTCGGGAAGCCCGTGGCTAGCGACATCAGGGAAGGGAAGGCGACCCTGCCCGTCATAAAGACCCTCGAGAAGAAGCCCGAACTCCACAAACTCCTGCTTAAGGAAGCTCTGGAGGACTCGGAAGTTGAGCAGTTCATCAACGCTATCCGGGAGTGCGGGGCTTTGGATGAATGTCGCTCGATGGCGAAAGCTTTCGTAGAAGAGGCGAAGCGCCATTTGGAACCATTTCCGGCTTCGAGGACGAAAGCCCTCCTCCTGCAGTTGGCGGATTTCATCGTAGAGCGGAGATATTGAAGGTTTTCGTGGAAACGACTTGGGGAGAAGTTCTCGATGAACGCAGAAGGGCGACCCAAGATTTCTTGCTCGTCGAAGACGAGAAAATCGAGGAACGCAAGGAAGGGGAAGCAGTAACGCCCAGAGGAAGACCCTTTCGCCAAATCCCCTACGACTCGGCGTTTCGGCACTTCCTAGACTTGGAAGCTTCGGCGATATCGAAGGACGTTATCCTTGAAATGCCCGACGGGTCGTACCTCCTCTTGAAGAAAGGGGAATCGGTGAAGATATTCGAAGTGAAGGCGCACATATTGAGGCTCCTCGTGAACGTGGGCGAAGAGGTGCTCGAGGATCAGAAAATCGCCCGCTCCTTATCCCTCAAGGGAGTCGAAAGAGCCGTCCGCTCCCCGTTCAGCGGCAAGATCGTGTACATAACGCAAGTGCCCGAAGAGCCGAGTCGGTACATTTTCGTCCTCAAATGAACGGTTATATGGTCGTTGGCGGAGAAGTGTGTGGGGCTTCCCTACAGCGAGGAAGAGCTTAGGGAATTAATTAGGAAGCACGCTTTGCTCAACGCTTATTTGCACGGAGGTAGAGCCCTAGTAGGTCCTGTTTTGGGGAAAGTGCTCTCCGAGAAGCCCGACCTCAGGCCATTTGCCAAGAAAATAGTCCCTTTGGCTCAAGAAATCGTCAAGGAAGTCAATTCGCTCTCCCCAGCCCAGCAGAAATCCGAGTTGGAGGAGAAGTGGCCCGAACTATTGGAGGCTAAGGAGGAGAAGAAGGAAAAGCCCGCGGGATTGCCTCCTCTTCCAAACGTGGAGAAGTACCCCAAGGTGGTCGTCAGGTTCGCCCCCAACCCCGACTTCGCCCTACACCTCGGTAGCGCGAGGCCCGCCATCGTGTGCGACGAGTACGCGAAGACGTACCGCGGAAAATACATCCTGCGTTTCGACGACACCGATCCCAAGATAAAGAAGCCTCTCCCCGAGGCCTACGACTGGATAAGAGAGGACTTGAAGTGGCTCTCCGTCGAATGGCACGAGGAAGTCCGTCAGTCGGCTCGATTGCCCATCTACTACGAGGTTTGCGAACGCCTCATCGAGATGGGAAAGGCGTACGTTTGCACGTGCCCGAAGGAAGAGTTCAGGAGGTTGGTGCGGGAAGGGAAGCCCTGCCCGTGCCGCTCCCTCAGCCCCGAGGAACACATGGAACGCTGGGAGAAGATGCACGAAGAATATGGCGAAGGAGAGGCGGTCGTTAGGATAAAGACGGACTTATCCCACCCAAATCCCGCCGTAAGGGAGTGGCCCGCCTTGCGCATCATCGATACCTCGAGGAACCCCCACCCGATCGAGGGCGATAAGTATAGGGTTTGGCCCCTTTTCGCCTTCGCGTGCGGCGTCGACGATCACTACCTCTCCATCTCGCACATCATACGCGGGTACGAGCACGTGACGAACGAGCATCGCCAACGCTTCATGTACCGGTATTTGGGGTGGGAAATGCCCGAGACCATCTACCACGGGAGGATGTCCATACCGGGAGCCATCCTTAGCAAGTCGAAGATGCAGGAGGGGATTAAGCAGGGGGTTTACTGGGGGATCGACGACCCTCGATTGGCGACCTTGGCGGCGTTGAGGAGGAGGGGGATCTCGCCCGAGGCTATCAGAACCCTCATCATCCAAGTGGGCATAAAGCCTTCCGACGCGACTGTGAGCTGGGAGAACCTCTACGCCATTAACAAGAGCGTCATCGACAAAAGAGCGCCTAGGGCTTTCTTCGTCCCGGATCCCATTCCCCTATCTTTCCGCTGGGAATCCCCCGTCGAGGCGAAAGTGCCCATCCATCCGGATTTCCCCGAAAGAGGCGAGCGGATTCTGCGAATACGCCCGGAAAACGGGATGTGCAGGGTTTTCATTCCGAGGGAAGAGGCCTCGAGAGGGAAGGTGATCCGCCTCATCGGGGCTTTGAACGTGAAGATCTCCTCGGTGGACGGGGAGGCGGTGGGCGAAGTGGTGAGCGTTTCCATCGAAGACGCCCGTTCGCACGGCTGGCCCCTCGTCCAATGGGTCCCCGAGCCCTTAGAAGCGAGGGTAATCATGCCCGATGCCGCTGAAATCAAGGGGTATTGCGAGCGCTATTGCCTAGAAATGCCCGTTGGGACAGTATTACAGTTCCAACGCTTTGGATTTGTGAGGAAAGATTCCCAAGATCCTCTGACTTTCTTCTTCGCCCATAAATAAGGAGCCCGAACGATTATGTGAAGCTCTTCGGGACTTCTGGGATAAGGAAAGTGGCGAACGTGGAGCTGGACGCGTTCCTCGCCCAAAAAGTGGGGATGGCCATCGCTAAAGAGTTCGGAGCGGAAAAGGCCGTTGTCGGATATGATGCTCGAACCACGAGCCCCATGCTCGCCCACGCGCTCGCCTCGGGGATGGCGTCCGTGGGCGCCGATGTGTGGGTGTCGGGCGTCGTGCCAACCCCCGTTCTGGCCTACGCGTCGGCGAAGTACGATGTCGGGGCCATGGTAACCGCCTCCCACAACCCTCCCGAGTACAACGGGATCAAGGTGTTCCACGGGGGTATTGCTTGCCCTCCCGACCGCCAAGATAAGCTCGAATTCCTCGTCCAAAACCCTCCCGAACTTCCCCCTTGGAGCGAAGTGGGCTCGGTAAACGAGGCGGACATACGCCTCGACTACGAGGCCCTCTTAAGCAGGCTCGATTTTTCCAAGAGCTTCTCGGTGGTGGTCGATTGCATGTGGGGGGCTACTTCCTCCCTAGCTCCTCGCACTTTCCGCTCCCTCGGCCACGAAATCTACGCCATCAACGCCCTTCCCGATGGCAGGTTCCCATCTGGTAAGCCCGAACCCCTCCCGGAA
>CAYNNH010000089.1:0-3855 GCA_964398605.1 uncultured Nitrososphaerota archaeon
GACGATGAAGGACCTCTCCTCCTACATAAGCTACCGGGCGAGGCTCCTCAACCTTTACCTCAAGGGGGAGCTGGAGGAGATCGAGTACTTCAAGAAGCTCTACAACGAGTACACGACGAAGATCACGGGCCTCGACCACGTGAGGAACGCGTCCCTCGACAGCCTGAAGAGCAGGCTCTCTTCCATCGAGAAGAAGATTTCCTCCAACAAGAAGAAGCTGAAGGAACTGGAGACGAAGTACAAGACGGGCGAGCTATCCGATGAAGAATACGAGCGCGAGAAGGAAGAGTACGAAGCCGCCATAAGCGAGCTCGAAGCTGAGAAAAAGAGCGTCGAAGCCCAGATCGAGTACTTAGACAATCCCTTCGGCCATAAGACAGCAGCCGACTTGAAGGAACTGGAGGACAAGTACCGTGCCTTCCTAGACAAGCTCGATGAGCTGGAAATTGACGCAACTCTCGCTAGGGCCATTAGGAGGGACCTCGAAGGGCACCTGAAGATCTTGGAGGAGTTCGTGAAGGAGAAACGCGCCCTCGAGGAAAAACTGCGGAAGGAGCTCGAGTTGCTGAAGTACCGCCTCAAGGTAGGCGAGATCACGGAAGCCGAGTACGAAGAGAAGCGCATAGAGCTGGAGAGGAGGATAAGCGAGATCTGGGCTGAATGAATTTCTCGAGGTTCGCAGTAGTCTCCGGCAAGGGCGTTAGTTCTTTTTCTGCTTTAAATGCCTTCGATAACGCCCTGCTCGACGCGGGCATAGGCAATTACAACCTCGTCCCAGTTTCTTCCATACTGCCGGAAAATATCCGCCTTGTCAGCCTAGATGAGCTTAACGCTCCCGAAGGATCCGTGGTCTACGTAGTCCTAGGGAAAGCCCTAGGGAAGTCGGGCGACCTCATAAGCGCGGGAGTGAAGTGGGCTCTCGGCGTAGATAGGAAAGGCAGGAGGTACGGCATCATCATGGAAGATGGCGGGGAGAAGTCGAGGTACGCTTGCGAGCGGGACCTCGACCTCAAGCTCAAGGAAGCCGTCGAAGTTCGGGGATTGAATGTGGAAAGCTCGGGCGGGGTGGTGGAGAGCATGGTCGTTCCGAGGGGCAAGTACGGGGCGGTGGTTGCGGCTGTCGTCCTCTTCTGACTTCTTCGAGGTAGTCCGAAGGCGGAGGAGCATAAGGAAGTTCCTGCCCGGAGAAGTTCCCGAGGAACACTTGAAGCTCATCTTAGAAGCGGCTAGACTCGCTCCCTCTTCCAAGAACTCACAGCCTTGGCATTTCGTGATCGTTAAAGATCCCCAGAGGAAGAAGGAGCTGGCGGTGGCTTGCCACAACCAAACGTTCATCGCGGACGCTGGGGCGGTCATCGCCTGTCTTTCGGATCCTTCGGCGTCGAGGAAGCACGCCCTCGACACCATGATAGCCGGGGAACACATAGTTCTCGCCGCGACGGCCTTGGGCTACGGCACGTGTTGGATAGGAGCTTTTGACCCTGATGAGGTCAAGCGGTTGTTGAGGGTTCCGGAAGACCTCAACGTGGTCGCCCTCATCGCCGTGGGGATTCCCGGGGAAGAACCTCCCCCGCGCCCTAGGAAGAGGCTAGAGGAAATCGTTTCTTCGGAAGAGTACGGCAGGCCTTACGCCTAGGGAGGCTTGTGCTTCGTTTCGAACTGTTTCCTGTAAATCTCCTCGATTTTCTGGATGGTATCGGCTTCTTCTGGCCTCTTATCCCACCGAATCCTCGATATTCGGGCGAATCTTAAGGCGTAGCCGCTCCGGTACTTGCTGCTCTTCTGGATTTCGTTGTAAATGACTTCCACCACGATCCTCGGGATGACGAAGACGACCCTCCCTTTCCTGCCGACTGCTAGCTTCTCCAGCTCTTCCGTCATGCGGGTCATTTCCGCGTCCGTGAGCCCCTTGAAGGTCTTGCCCACTACCAAGAAATCGCCCGTCCTCTCGTCCCTCGCGGCAAGATAATAGTCGGAGAGCCACTTGTACCTCCTTCCGTAGCCGTACTGGGCGGCAACGATGACCAAGTCGAGCGGTTCTAACGTGCGCTTGAGCTTCAGCCACAGGTTGCTCCTGAAGCCGGGCTGGTAGAAGCCGGAAAGATCTTTCGCCATGAGGCCTTCGTGCCCAGAAGCGATGGACTTGTCGAGGAAAGCCTCCACTTCCTCGGGATCGTCGGTGACCGTTTGCTCGACGAGCTTCAAGTCCGTCAATTCTTCCAAGCGTTCCCTCCTGAAGGCGTAAGGGGAATCCATCAAGGACTTCTCCCCGAGCAAGAGCAGGTCGAAGAGGTAGAGGTCGAGGGAGAAGGGGATGGGAGCTTCCCGGATCCTCCGGAACTTCCTCATCAAGTACTGGAAGGGGAGGGGCTTCCCGTCTTCTCCAACCGCCACGACTTCCCCTTCGACGATGCAGTCCTCGGGAATTCCGTCCTGTACAACTCTCACGATCTCCGGCAAGCTGGACGTCACGTCGTTCAGCCTCCTGCTGTAGATGGCGACTTTCTCCCCTCTTTTGTGGATCTGAACCCTCGCCCCGTCTATCTTGAACTCGAAGGCCGCTTTTTTCATGGAAGAAATGATTTCCTTCACGCTGGAAGCGCTCTGGGCGAGCATGGGGGCTATGGGCCGGAAGTAGCGGGGCTTCGCCTTCCTTAAGGCATCGGGCCCCTCGCCCTTCACAAGCCTCGCCGCTTTCTCGACCCCTCCCAAGAACATGGACTTCCGCCTCACCAAGGGAGCGGGTAAGTGGGTCAGGAAAGCCAGAGCCTCGAAGAGCATCCCTTCCGAAAAGCCCACCCTTAAGTCTCCCGCGAGGACCCTAACAGCGTACTTCGCCTCCAAAGGGCTCAAGCAAGAGAGCAAGGAGCTTAAGGCGACTACCTTCCTCCTCTTCGAATCCTCCCCCGCCAGAACGGCCACTTTCCTTAACACCCTGTAAACGGAAACTACCGAGTCGTCGAAGGGAGCGAGGGTGATGAGCCTCGTCTTGCCTTGTTCCAAAGCGAGTTGGGCGGCGGAACCTATGTCCCCAGTTCTATCGAAGAACTCGGCGAGCTCTTCGTCGGAGCACCCGCTCGCCGCCTTTATCGCTTCCCAAAGCGTAGACCCCCCGATGCTCGTCTTCTCCTCCCCCCACTTGGGAACCACTCGGCTACAGAGCATGAGGCAGACGGGCTCGACCTCCTCGGAACTGAGCTTCTCCAAGAACTCGGCGACCATTTGAACCATTATGGAGCGCTTGTTCGTCGAGGATAAGGCTTCCAGCAACTCCGCGAACTCGGAGAAAGTCACCATAGGGGTCTCTGCAAGGAGGTTCTATCGTCACCGTTCGGCGGGAGCCGCTGCATCATCGACCCCCAATATAGGACGAGGGAGGGGGATATCAGAATTTACCGACCCTCAGGCCGGAAAATCGGCGAAAGTCGGGGGAAATCAGCCAACCGGACTGTCATCACCCATCAGCTCGTGGGTTCCCCATCACAAAACCGCCTCGAGGAAACCGATATAAAGCTAGGAAGGCTCTGGGGTTTCCTTTGGACGCAAAAACAAATTCTTGCCCTTATCCTTCTCCCTCACTTCCCTCCACAACTCCAAGGGCCGTTTCCCCCTCCCCCTCGAGAAGCGCACGTACACGAAAGGCCGCACGACCACGCTTTTTAGGGCTCTTTCGATCCTCTCTTTCGCTTCCAAGAGGGCGTCTACTTCGCGGGCGGGGACCGTCGCCTTACCCGACTTGGAGTACTTGCACTGGATGAGCCTTATTTCGCCTTTCAGGAAGGCTATCACGTCTACGCCCAAGCTCGCAGGGCTCCTCAAGGCGAAGCCTCCCGCTTCTTTGAAGCGACGAACGAG
>CAYNNH010000090.1:0-3818 GCA_964398605.1 uncultured Nitrososphaerota archaeon
GGGTGTTGCTCGCTTACGTGTATTGAGAAAGCTTAAATCATAGGCCTTCCTTCCGTCTCAGAGCTAATGAGTCTGGGGGAGCGAAGAGTCGTCGAGGTTCCGGAAGGAGTTGAAGTGTCGCTAGATGGGTTGTTAGTGCGCGTAAAAGGACCTCTCGGCGAGCTCGAAAGGGACTTCTCCCACATGAGGGACGTTTTTCTCGAATACGACCCTGAAAACCGCCAAATAATCATCTGGACGAACTCGCACAAAAGGAAGCAAAGGGCCCTTGTCGGAACCCTCTGGGCTCACTTGAAAAACATGATCGTGGGAGTCACCGAGGGCTTCACGTACAAGCTGAAGATCGTCTTCTCCCACTTCCCCATGAAGGTGGAGGTGAAGGGGGACAGAGTTTACATCTACAATTTCTGCGGGGAAAAACAACCCCGCGTGGCTAAAATAGTGGGAAACGCGAAAGTCAAGCTCGTCGGGAAGGACGACGTTTACGTGACGGGTATAAACATCGAAGAAGTCGGTCAGACGGCCGCGAACATCGAACAGGCGACGAAGGTGAAGAACAAGGATCCTAGGGTCTTCCTCGACGGAATTTACATCTATGAGCGCAAGAGGGGGATAGAATGAAGCTGAAGAAGAGGAAAAAGCCCGATTTCGTCCGACAAGAAAGCTGGCGATACGTTAGGGTGAAGGAGTCCTGGAGGAGGCCAAGGGGGATAGACAGCAAAATGCGCCTCCAAAAGAAGGGGTGGCCCCCCGTCGTCAAAATAGGCTACCGGCAACCAAAGGCCATACGGGGCTTGCATCCTTGCGGGCTTAAGGAAGTCCTCGTTTACCGTCCCGAAGACCTCGAGGGTCTTGACCCGAGCAAGGTCGTGGTTCGGATCGCCCACACGGTCAGTATAAGGAAACGGGTCGCCATATTAGATCGGGCGGAAGAATTGGGGTTGAAAGTTCTCAACCCAGGGAGGGCGAGGGAACTTGAAACTAGACTCGCAGAGGAGACTGGCGGCTGAAATACTGGGCGTGGGGATCCACAGGATATGGATGGATCCCGAGCGATTAGAGGACATCGAAATGGCCATAACGAGAGAAGAAATCAAGAAGCTGATCCACGAAGGGGCCATAAGAGTGAAGCCTGAGAAAGGAATCAGCCGAGGAAGGAAAAGAAAGGCGAAGAAGCAGAAAAGAAAGGGAAGGAGGAGCGGTCCTGGGTCTAGGAAAGGCCCCAAAGGGGAGGTGGAGTGGAAGGACAAGATAAGGGCGATAAGGAGGGAGTTGCGCCGCTTACGCGATAGGGGCATCATAGACCGTAGCACGTACCGCAAGTTGTACCTCATGGCGAAGGGAGGGGCTTTTAAGAGCCGCTCCGACCTCCTGAGGTACGTGAAGGAGCAGGTGTTGAGATGACGGGGAAGTTTGGACCTAGGTACAAAGTCCCCTTCCGTAGGAGGAGGGAGGGAAAAACGAATTATCGGAAGAGGCGTGCCCTCATCATATCCGGTCTGCCTAGGGCTGTGGTTAGATTTTCCCTGCGCAACTCCTGGGTTCAAATCGTCGAAGCCAAGCTGGAGGGGGACCACGTTCTAGTTTCCGCCCACAGCAAGGAACTCGCTAGAGATTATGGGTGGAAAGGCTATGGCCGTAACACGCCCGCCCTATACCTAGTCGGCTTACTCGCTGGTTTGAAAGCCGTCAAGAAAGGAATCAAAAAAGCGATCCTCGACATAGGGCTAAGGACCCCCACGAAAGGGGGGAGGGTATTCGCCGCTCTCAAGGGCTTGGTGGACGCTGGGTTGGAAGTCCCGCATTCCGAGGAAATCCTCCCGAGCGAGGAGAGGATTAGGGGGGAGCATATCGCCGCCTACGCCAAGATGCTGGAGGAAACGGATCCTGCCCGGTATCAAAGACAATTTTCGAAGTATCTGGAGAAAGGTCTCGATCCGAAAGATCTGCCCAAGCACTTCGACGAGGTGAAGCAGAGGATATTGGAGGCGATGTCCCGTGGCTGAGACCGTCTGGAAGCCTAGGACGAAGCTCGGGAGGCTCGTGGTGGAGGGTAAGATCACCAGCATCGAGGAGGTTTTCATGCAAGGATACCAGATCAAGGAACCCGAGATCGTTGACATACTGCTACCTGAGCTCAAGTCGGAAATCCTAGACGTCACCATAGTGCAGAGACAGACCGAAGCGGGGGAGCGCACGCGTTTCAAGTCTATTGTCGCCGTCGGCAACGAGGACGGCTACGTCGGAGTCGGAGTCGGCAAAGCCAAGCATGTCCGCACGTCCATCGAGAAAGCGATCAAGGATGCCAAGCTAAACTTAATTCCCGTTCGCAGGGGGTGCGGCAGTTGGGAGTGTCGTTGCGATCGCCCCCACTCCCTACCGTTTAGGGTAGAAGGGAAGTGCGGGAGCGTGAGGGTCATCCTTCTCCCGGGTCCCAGAGGCCTAGGGCTCGTGGCAGGAGAGACCGCCAAAATAATCCTGAGGCTCGCTGGCATAAAGGACTGCTGGAGCAGGACTTTCGGCCAAACGAGCACCGTCCAGTCCTTCGCTTTCGCGGTTTACAACGCTCTGAAGCAAACGTACAAGATGATCACACCCCTCGATTGGAGATGAGGCCCATTTTCGTGGTGAGGCTCCGCGGTAGGGTGAATGTTCGCAAGGACATCGCGGACACCCTGCACATCCTCCGGCTTCGGCGGACGAACTACGCGACGATTGTGTACGACACTCCATCTTACTTGGGCATGTTGCAGAAGGCCAAAGATTGGATTGCGTGGGGCTACATAAAAGACCCCCAACACATAGCGGAAGTCCTTAGGGCGAGGGGGGAGCTGATCGGGCGGAAACGCTTGAACGACGAGAATGTCAAGCAATTGGGCTTTAATTCCATCGATGAACTGGCCAAGGCCCTCTTCGAAGGAAAAGTCACCTTGAGCCAGCTCAAGAAAAAAGGACTAAAACCTTTCTTCAGACTACATCCCCCTAGGAAAGGCTTGAAATCAGTGAAAAAAGCCGTCGGGGCTGGCGGCTCACTAGGCAAGTGGGAGGACATTTGGCAATTGGTCAAGCGGATGATATAGTAATATACCGCCACCCTCCCCTTTTTGATGTCCGAGGACGAGTGGAAGAAGAGGAGGAAAAGATCCCCTTGGGAGCCTTGGTGGTCCTTCCGAGATATCGAGGAGGAAATTGAGCGCATGTTCCGAAGGTTCGACGAGATATTCCGTAGCGCCTTGAGCGACTTCGAGGAACTCCAAAAGAAGGGCAAAGTCGAACGCTACGGGCCATTCGTCTACGGGTGGTCGTTCACCATAGGCCCCGATGGCGTCCCTAGATTCCAGGAGTTCGGGAATATACCGAAAAGGAAGTTCCCGGTCGTTGGACGCCGTCCCCTCTTGAGCGAGGAGAGGGAACCCCTAACCGACCTTATCGAGAAGGAGGACGAATACCAAGTGATCGTCGAGCTTCCTGGCGTTTCGAAGGAGGACATCAACCTCCACATGACGGAGAACGAGATGATCGTCCGGGTCGACACGGAGAAGCGGAAGTATTACAAGGAGCTCGAATTCCCCACCCCCGTCGATCCCAAAACCGCGAAGGCGAACTTCAAGAACGGCCTCCTAGAAGTGAGGGTGAAGAAGAAGGCGCCCGAACGCCCGCTCGGAGAACGCATCGAGATCGAATAGACTTAAAATCCCCCTTTTTCCTTTTTCGTGCCACATAAGCTCAGGAAGACCCGGTGGACGCGGGGTTCCCGCACGTGTGGGTGGGGTAGGGTGGGCCAGCACAGGAAGCACGGGCAGAAAGGAGGTAGGGGG
>CAYNNH010000091.1:0-3548 GCA_964398605.1 uncultured Nitrososphaerota archaeon
CCTCATCGAAGTTCTCCGTGCCTATGCCGTGCGCCTCGAGAATGTACTTGGCAATTTTTCCCACGGAGTCCTCGCTCAGGAGCTTGGCGAGGTCCTTTTTGCTGATGTAAGGCGCGAGTTCCCAGCTCTGCCCCACCACCCTCTCCACGTAGTCCTGATCCATGCTCGCGGCCGTATAGATTATCCTCTTCCTCCCGCTCGCCGTCATAAGCATGGACCGTAGTTGCTCGGGATCCGAAAGGCCGTCCAGCACCGCTACCCCCTCCTTCTTCACGTGGTAGTCGCTGAGCTCGCGCGGGTTGTCGATGTAGAAGACGGGGACGTTCCTCCGCCGTAACTCCTTGACTATCAAGTAGAGCAGGCAGGTCTTGCCCGTGGCGTAGGGGGCGACGATCGCGACGATCTTCTCGGACGCTTCCTCCAAGAGCTTGTCCACAATTTCCCGAATCTCCTCCCTGCTGGGCTCATACACCTTCCCCAACGGCTTCAAGGACGGCACGTACTTCTTCAAGTCGTCGGCTCGTGCTATGGCCTTGTAGCCCCTGAGTACCAACTCCTTGAGTAGCTCCTTTATTTCGGCCGTTTCCCGGACAAGATATTCCAGCTTTTCGCGCAATGGGCTCAGGGCTTCCTCGAAGTCGGCCTTGATCTCCTCCCGACGCGTTCTGAGGCGTTCCTCGATCTCTTCCTCCAAGTCTTCCAACCTGCCGGGGATTTCGGACAAGGCCCTCAAGAACCCGGGCTCCACGTTCAAATCCCTCTCCATGTCGTCGATCTCCTGGGGGTGGAGGCGCCTCAAGTTCTTGATATCCACTAGCTGGTCGTACCTAAAGGAGTTGCCGTGGCGGCCCTTCCTGCACTCGAGCAGAAGCACGACCGCGAAGACGGGAACGTACAGGAAATAAAATGGCATCTGGAGAGCGGTAATGACGGCGCTGGCCACCGCCTCTAAGGTGATGTTGCTAATCCTCAGCCCCTTGGCCAGCTCCCGTAGGCGACGCACAAAGCCCCCGATCCTGCCTTTCAGGTCGCGGGGCCTCAGTCTCCCTGGCTCTCCGCGAATTGTGGCCAATCAGGGTGGAGAACCTTCACCTCCTTGCCGAAGAGGATGATCATGCGTTCCCCGCCCCTCTTCGGGCAGTACAAGTAGCAACTCCCAAGGTATCTCCCGAAAACCTCTTCCAACTTCCTAGATCTCTCCGCCTCCCTCCTCAGCCACTCGAACTCCCAAGGGCTGAAAAGTATCGTATTCTTTTCCTTCAGTTGTTCTAGGATCCCCCCGCGGACAGAAAGGGGCTCCCCTCTTCGGTCTTCCACTAAATACTCCCTTAAGTCCCGGAAACGAGCGTAGGGAATCTTCGCTTTTTCCAGCTCGCTTTCGCAGAGGTAGGACCAGTCGGATCCGAGGAGGGAAACGGTCGCGAAGCACTTTTCCCTTGGAAGTTCTGAGGCCTGAGCGAAGGTGGTATACTCGTCGGTGAACTTCCCATGTCCGCCCGAGCTCCCACAGCTCAATGACGCTTCTCGATGAGTTACGTGAATTTTAATGATATTTGCTCTCTAGGCTACGAACTGCGGACTTACATACGGCGTTTCCGCGGTAACCTCAGGATGGGTTGTGCAAGATTAAGCGCGCCCAAGTATTCCTCCATTTTCAAAGCGCGTCTACGAGGGGGCACAAGGCGTCCGAACGGATCCGGCTGAGCGTTAAGCATTTAAAATTCACTACCCACTGCCAAGATGAGTGGGGGGAGCGCACAAGCCATTTTTGAGTTTTTAAACAAGATTTGGGATAAATTAGGGAAGAAGCTCGAGGAGCTTGAGGGGACGGAGGCTTCCCGAGGTAGCACGGGCAGTGGGGAGTCGGTGGTCATAAGAAAACCTAGCGTGTGTGCGGTACTTGCGTTTACCCCGCGCAAATATCTTAGTAGTGATAAATTTCAAGAACGTGTAAGCAAAAGAGCGAGCAAAACGTACACGGAGTTTTCGAATCTGCGCGAGGAGGAACTGTTAGGGGCCATCTATGACGAAGAAATCGACTTTTTCAAGAGAGATGTGTGGGAAGATATAGTAGAAAGGGGCTACATGTCCGCTTATTACAGGTACAGCGAAAAACCGTGGAGGTTCATGGTAGTAAAATTGTATAAAACGGCGATATCCGTGCAAGCGATAGGGAGGGTCGAGGTAGATGTCGTTGACAGGAAGTTTAGGGCATGGCTCAGCGAGCTCGCAGGCGAAGTCGACAGGTGCATGAGGGAACACGGGCCGAAGCTCAAGATAATCAAATGTCGTTCCTACATCCTCACGTTCATAGATAATCCGGATTTCTGCGGAAAGGCCCGGGGGTTGGAAAGCGCGACTAGCGAACCGGCGGGAAGCTCACGCCAAAAAAGACGCAAAGTTAGAAGGAAGAGGAAGCAGAAAATGGAGGAAACGCTTGAGATGATTAGGAAAGAGCACGAAATTAAGGCTACTAAGAGGATATACGAAAGAAGCATCAGGTATCTCCTAGAGCCCGAATCGCCGGATGAGCCGGTATGGATCGACCTCGAAGACTTGCATCCCTCGCGGGACTTTTGGGCATCCTTTTACCTTAAATATGGCGTTCTACTTCCTTGCGGGAAGTTAGAGGAAAAGAAAAAGATCACTAGCCTGTACAGCATAGGATCCGACATCGAGAGAACCCTGGCGCATTACTGCACGATCGGTTCCCTCCTCGTAGAATTGCAAAATCTTTACAGGGAATGTTGCGATCTCCTAGCAAACTTCAAGAAGTACGGCGACATAAGGTTCATAATGTCTAAGTATGGGGATCTTAAAAATAAATATCATAAACTCATGGATCGGTTCGCGTCCTTCCAAGTGGTTCTCTCCGAAGCCCTCCACCCAGAGCACGTTTTGATCCTTGACCAGCTCGCGCGATACGTGGGGGTGAGCTACCTGCAGTGGCACTTTACCACCAAGCAACTCATTGTCAACGATGTACTGTTCCGTATCTGGACGTGGATAAGGGAGGTCCGAGGTCAGCTACGCTAGGGAGACCTGATCATTTTTTGACCGGCTTCCCAGCATTTAATAGCTAAGATCTCCACGAGGACAAATAGCAAACCTAAGATCGTGTAACTCTTCCCATAGTAGTAGTGGAAGAACGCCACTAGGAGCAAGGGGGCGAACAACCACGTTGCTATGACTATCGTCCTTAGGATGGAGGGCAACTGCGCGTTCCCCCAGCGGATCGGTATGCCTCGCTCATCCGTATCCACATCAGCCCTGACGTAGAAGTAAGCCCCGACTAAGAAGGGGATGAGGAAGGTAAATGCGAACATGAAGATGGGCACGATCAGCGACACGAGTGATGCCACGCTCACTCCGTATCCCATGTAGCCCACGGGGACGTAGGGCCTCGGCCAGGCCCCAAGTAGACAGCGAATCCCTATGCCCCATATAGCTAGTTGAAGGAGTACTACGGACCACTTGAAGTTGGCGAAGAAAGTCCGGAGCGGTTTGGCTTTATAATTAATAACGCCCCCAGTGGTCTTGAACACAGG
>CAYNNH010000092.1:0-3287 GCA_964398605.1 uncultured Nitrososphaerota archaeon
CCCTCGACCTAATCACGAAGAATGCCCCACCCCACTCGAAGAGGCAATCCCCCCTTTTCAGCCTGAAGCTCGCCTCGTCTAGGATGAAGAGGGGTTTCGCCCCATGTTTCGCCGATTCTTCCACGATGGAGCGAACGACGTGCGAGGAAACGGCGAGCTCGGGGAGCCAGAAAGGAATGAGCCTCAGCTTCTTCCACCGTCCACGCCAGAACTTCTCGACGTAGAAAGCCACGCTCCAGCGCACGTTGATCCTCAGATCCTCCGGATCCATTTCGGGAAGTATGGGGTGGGAATAGGCGGTGCAAACGACCGATGTCTTCCCTTCCTTCAATTTCTTGGAGAGAACTTGGCAGAAGCCCTCGTTGATCCTCTGGAGCTTAACGAACGTCAAAGGCTCGATGTCTATGGACCTCACATCCAGAGAGCGAGCCACTTCATCGTACACGGATCCCGGCAACAGCACGACTTCTTGCTCGTTTTTGCCGTGTATGCTCCTCCCCATGACTCGGCGGAGAGCCCCCGAAGAGCGTTCCTCCCCCACGTAGGCATCAAGTATGCGGCGGGGCTGGTAAGCGTGCTCGTGTTCCCAAATGATCCTAGCCTGTTTGCCCCCCAATAATCGCTAGCCGAACTCCGCCTTCTCTAGGACGCTTTCCAAGCTCCTAGAAGAGGGAGGCTCCCCGTAGGGATTGCCCTTTTCCTTCACCTGGCGTACGATCTCAGCGAAAGCCCCTGGGTATATGCCCTTCGAAATGAGCTCTTCCCTGAGCTTCTTCACCATGTCGGCCGTCCTTATCTCGACGGGGCAATGCCTCGTGCACCTACCGCACATCGTGCACGTGAAGGCTATGGGGGCGGCCTTCTCCAAACCTCCGCCTCCTTCGAGGAAAGCCGTTAAAATTGCTCCCACGCCCGCGAAGTACTTGTAGCCGAAGTACCCCGAAACCACCGCGTAGATGGGGCAGTCGTAGAGGCAACCCCCGCACCTGAGGCAGTACAGCGCCTCCCGGTACAGAGGATCCTTCGCGAGTTCCGTCCTCCCCCCGTCGAAGAATATGACGTGCAGTTCTCGGGGACCGTGGGCTCCATACGTCGTGACCTTCTCGATGTCCCCCGTCTTGCTGGGGGCGCTTATGAGGGAAACGTAAGCGGGGACTTTGTAGTTGGCGTACCTCCACGCGACTTCCGACACTAGGAAGGCGTCCATGAGGGTTGGGACGACTTTCTCGAAGCCCGCGAAGCATATGTGGACAGAAGGGGCGTTGCTCACGAAGCGGGCGTTCCCCTCGTTCTCGATGAGGAAAATCGTCCCCGTGTCGGCGCTTACGACGTTCGCCCCCGTCAGCCCTATGTCGGCCTCGAAGTACTTCTTGCGCAAGAAGTCCCTAACGGCCCCCACCAACTTCGCTATGTCGGGCTCGAGCTTCTTCCCGACGACCTTCGATATGAGTTGGGCTGCCCTCTCGCGGGGCATGTGGATGGCGGGGGAGAGTATGTGCATGGGGTGCTCTCCGGCCGCTTGGATGAGGAATTCGCCTAGGTCGGTTTCGAGGACTTCGTTCCCCCACTCCTCGAGGTGCTTGTTGACATCTATCTCCTCCATAGTGAGGCTCTTCGCCTTCACCACCAGCTTCCCGGAGCCTATAAGGTCCCTGAGTATCTCTAGCGCGTCCTTCACCGTTCTGGCTATATAGGCATGTCCTTTCTGATCTTCGATGGCGTCCTTCGCTTTCTTGACGAGTTCTTCCATGCGGGGGATGGAGTCTTCCTTGATCTTGCGGACGAGCTTCTTGTGGTCAAGGGTCTCGGGGAAGCGTTCAAGGGCGGCGGCGGTGTTTCGGCGGTAGGAGCTTATCGCCCTGCGCATGGCGGTCCTTATGAATTCGTCTCGAATTCCCCGCAGAATTCTTTCGGCGTACCGGTCGAAGTAGCTCATGTTATCACCTTTTCCACGACTTGTGCTATGTCCAACACTTCCAAGTTCGCTCCTTCTCTCTCGGCGGCGAGCTTGAAGGCGTGGTAGCAATTGGGGCACGCCGTGACGAGGGCTTCTACCCCGAGCGGCACGACTTCCTTCACCAGTTTCTCCCTCGCCGATTCTATAGCCAAGTTGGGGATGTACGCGTAGACCCCTCCTCCGGCCCCGCAACAAGTGCAGTCCTCCCGATTGTAAGGGAGTTCGACGAGTTCGAAGCCAGGAATGGCCTTCAGCACGCGCCTAGGTTCGTCGTAAACTTCGCACTCCCTCCCAAGCTCGCAAGGATCGTGGTAGGTTGCCTTCATGGGGAGCTCTTTCTTGAAGGATAACTTCCCCTCGTCCATGAGCTTCGCTAGGAATTGGGAGAGGTGGAGAACGGGGACGGGTAGCTCGATGCCGTGCTCGGGGTAGAGCTTGGCGAAAGCGTGGTAGCAACCAGCGCACCCCGTCAGTAACACTTCGCACCCCGTTTCCTCGATGAGCTCGACGTTCTTCTTGGCGCATTCCCGGGCTTCTTTTTCAAATCCCAAGAGGAAGAGGAGGTCTCCGCAACAGGGCTCTTTCTCCCCGAGGTACTCGAAGTCCACGTTCAGCGCTTTCAGCACCCGTATTACGCTCGCCCCTATCTCCGGGTGGATTAAGGAAGTGACGCAACCCATCCAGTAGAGGGCTTTCATCGAGAGAATTTGCGAATACCTCTTATTGTTAGCGGGATTGCTTAACGATGAAGTTCGCCGATTACCTGAGGGAAAAGAAGGAGATATTCACCTTTTCCACGCTGTACGGGGCTTTGTTCGTGAACTACATCGACCTCGTCATGTGGTTGAGGACGGAGGAGCCCACCCCCGCCTACCACGTTTGGCTCATCGTCCTCTACTTCGTCCCTTACGCCATCCCCTACTTGAAGGGAACGTTGACCTTCTGGGAGTTCTTATTCCAAGGGCTGTACGTTTCCCTCCTCAACGACCTCATTTGGGGGATCTGGAAGCACGTGTTCTTCGGCCTCGACCTAGGCTGGTACTACAGCCGGTGGCTCTTGCCCCTCTCCGACACGATTGGAAAGTACGACTACGGGATCTTCAGGCTCGAGGGCAAGTCCTGGATGATGTGCGCGAGCATATACGCGAGGATCGCCGCCCTCGTTGCGATCTTAAAGTATAGGCTACTCCGCCAATAAGCATATTTTGATTCTGATATCCATAACATGTGATCACTATAACGAGGCTCAGGATAGTCGAGGCGGTGGACCGGAGTCCCGAGCCCCTAGGGGTGAGGAAGATCTCCGCCATTACGGGGGCGTCCATGGCGG
>CAYNNH010000093.1:0-3269 GCA_964398605.1 uncultured Nitrososphaerota archaeon
GTAGTAAGCTACATGAAAAGGATTAAGGAAAAGAAGCTTTCAATTCTCCCTTCGAGATTCACGCTTTGCGACCGCCCCGCGCCCTCGTTTTTTCTTCTCCTACTTAACTCTTATGCTTTCCTACGGGATCCCCTGTCTAAAACCTCCGAATCGCCTTCCCTCTTAAAAGGGTTTCAAAGAACGATGGGCTTCTTCTCCCGTTCCCTTTCAGCGTAACGTCCCAGCTCCCCTATGCGTTCGGCGCTTCTGAAGCAAGCATCGCAGAGGGGGTATATCTGCACGTTCCTAACTTCCTTCTCGTTCCTAGGCCCACGCAACAATTGCCTCAGCTCGGACTTGAGCGAATTCAGTTTGCTTCGGCGTAGTTCGCCTATGAATCCGCTATATTGAATCCTCCGAAGTCCGTAATTCTTCAAAATTTCCGCCACTTTCGTTCTCAGATTGTCGTCGGTTATGTCGTAAATGATGAGATACCTCATGTCCACACGGGCGAGAAGGGCTCGTAACGCGGGATTTTCTTCAGCAGGTACCTCTTCACGTCCTCAACTTGTCTCTTTATGATCGTCGTGATCCGCATTCTCTTCCCTTTATGGTAAACTCTCCGCCTCAGCTGTTCGTCTATCTGCTCGACCATGACTTTCTTCGCTTTTTCGGTGAGCTTTCCGTAGCCTAAGGGAGGCGAGGTGAGCACTTCGTCCGGCTTGAGGATGCCCAAGTTTATCACCTTTAGGACCACACGGTCCACTACGAACTGCCTAAACTCCTCCATCAAGTCGAAAACCAGCGATATCCGCCCAGGCCTGTCGGCGTGTAGGAAGCCCGCGAACGGATCCAGCCCGGAGTAATATACGGCTGTCAGAACCTCCCTCTTGAGCATCCCGTACCCGTAGTTGAGCAGGCAGTTCACGGGGTCGTTTGCGCCCCGCTTCACCCTTCCGGGGAACTCCACGCCCTTCACTAGCAAACCGAAGGCTTTCCAGTAAAGTTCGCCTCCTTTCGCCTCAAGAGCTTGGAGCGTCCCCCTAACTTCCTCTATTTTCTTAGCCCTTATCCCGTCCACTTGCGCGATTATCTCCTTTATTTTCTCGGAAGTTTCCCTCAACGTGCTCGATTCCTCGCTCTTCCCTAACCTTTGCTTGGTATAGCTGAAGTACTTGAGCATCTTCGCTTGGTTCTCGAGCTTCCCCATTACGAACGCTTTCGCGAGCTCGACGCTCCGGTAATCCTCGTAGGCCGCGTACTGTTCCCTCCTCGTGATAACCGTCCCCGTTCCCATCATGGGAAAAACGGCGGCTATCGGCTTTCCGTCGCCCGTTGCGAAGAAGATGGGAACCCTTTCTTTAACGGCGAGCTTAATGGCGTCCACGCTAACAGTCATGCCCACGCCTTCCAGAACGACGTACTTGACATGGTCTGCGGAAACCTCTTTGCGAGTGCCATCCGCCAACCTCACGACGAACCTTCTGCCTTTCTTTCCGAGGAAAGCGCCGAAGCTCTGAATTACTAGGGGATAACGCCAACTCATTTCAGACACCACGGCCTATAGGGGCAGGATTCCGGACAGTCCTTCGCTATGCCAGGATCCCGCTCCTCCGATATGATCGCCATTTTCTCGTCCCTTGCTTCAAGAAAGCGGCTCCTCAGGGCGTCGTCTATCAAGTGGAGGTCTCGCTTTATCCTAGGGACGGGCAATTCGTCCTTGAAGGAAACGTAGACCACGCATCCGATGTCGACGGGCCTCTTGAACACGTTCTCGAACACCAGCGCGTACCCCGTCGTGTAAAGCCTGTGGAATTCCTTCTGAGGGCCCGTTTTCAGATCAAAGATGACTACCTCTCCCAGCCCTAAGGCGTCGACGCTGAGCTGGCCGCTTAAGCCTAAGAACCTCCCGTCGAGGCGATATTCCGTAATCACGGGGATTGCGTTTGCTATGAGGGCATCGATGCCCGCGTAAGGCTGAGTTGCCAGCGTGTGATCGATAGAAGAAGCCATTTGACACGCTTCGTAGCTCCACAATCTCCCCATGTTCCGCCTGATTTTGTCGATGTCCAGCTTGTCGAACGACTCTCCGCCCATCTTCTTCGCATCCCTCAAAATGTCCCCCAAGCACTTCCACATGATCTCCTTCAGGTGGGCGATGAGCGTCCAGCCAGAGCACTTCCCGTACTTGTACACGAAGCGCTTAGCCTCGCTTATGACGGCGGAAACGGTGCGGTGATAGACCCATCCTTCGAGCATTTCGGGCGAAGGAGGCGGTCGGACATCGAGCACGTGCCTCAAATAAACGTCGCGACCCGTTGGACAGTATTCGCCCGCCACTTCCCAGAGGGGGATTTTTATTTCATCCTCGGGAGGCTGTATTCTTTTGGAACGCACGTTGTAGCCCCGCAACTCCTCGCTAATCCCGCCTCCCTCGAGTTCCTGCCACATGAGTTCCAAGCGAGCGCGGAGCAACTCCCTATCCACGGGGTTCAGGTAGTACACCACGTCAGACACCCAAAGCCGAACGCATTTTCGCTCGCTCCTCTTCGCTTATCTCCGGCACGGGAACTCGCACTAGGTAGTACCTGAATCTGCGGGGGTCGCATATGTCCAAGATGAGCTCGTCTATTCTCTCGTCCGACTTCGCTTGTTTCACGAGATCTTCGACGGTGAATTGGTCCTGCAAAGCCGAGAAGAGCGTAGGTCCTCTGTGCTCCTCGGAAACCACGTGGTACACCTCGTCCACGCCCAAAGCTTGGGCGACGAGCAACGCGTCGAACCCCATGGTTTTCCGCCCTCCTGACACACAGAGGTAAACTCGTCTGCCTTCGGACAGCTCCGAATTTATGACCTCCGCTAGCTTCTTCCTGAACGCGAGGGAATCCTCGCTGTTACGCAAATCTTCGAAGGGCAACTCCACGCCCACTAACCGAATCCCCCCGAATCGCCTTGAAAAAGCGTAGTTGAGGATGTCGAAAGTCGGCTTCGCGTTCTTGCCGAAGAGGCAAACGACTTTGTCCACGTGGATCCCTCGACAAAGGAGTTCTTGCAAGCTCTCGGTAACGACGGCGGGGGCTAGGCCGAGCGTGCATATTAGAGTATTACCCGCCATCCATCAATTATATGAGGTTAAAAAAGTGACGTTAGCCCAAGCAAGCCCACCGAAACTCGCAACCGGAACACTTGCGTGTGATTTTAATAGGCGGGGGATCCGCTTTCCCCTCGACGACATCCCACATTCGCTTGACGACTCTCTTGACGTAGTTGCGCATGCTACGGGTGATGGG
>CAYNNH010000094.1:0-3127 GCA_964398605.1 uncultured Nitrososphaerota archaeon
GCGATCCTCGTGGGCGAGGACGACATCGAGAGCGCCGGGTTGGACATCGTGGTCGGCTATAAAGGGGGGTTACCTTCCTCCATTGACTCTTACGTCCACAGCGGAGGGGAGAGGAGCTTCGCCATAATAGCCTTCCTCCTAGCCCTCCAAGGGAGCGTGAAGTCCCCCATCATGGCGACGGACGAGTACGACGTGCGCATGGACCCGAGGAATAGGGAAGTCCTCATCAAGCTCATGAAGAGGGTTGTCGAGGAATCCCCCATCGAGCAGTACATCGTCGTGACGCCTGGGAGCGTCCCCTCGGGAATAGACGCCCACATAATAACGGTCCAGAGGGTGGGCGGCGAGTCGAGGGTGGGAATAGGAGCTTAGAAAAGGGGAGGAGGGAGCTCAAGCAGATCATCGACCTCTGTGACCAAGTGGAGAAGGGAAAGCTCGACCCCTTCTTGGTCGACGTGGAGGAGGCGGTTCGCATAGTGGGGAAGTACTTCAGCCGGTGGGTGAGGGTGGAGGACCACTGCCTCGACGCGAGGTCGGTGGAGAGGATCTCCGCCGTGACGAAAGCCCAGAGCGACAGAATAAAGGACTACGCGAGCCGACTTTTCGTCGATCCGACGCTCGTCGAGCAGAAGATCCAAGAGCTCGGGAAAGAAGATTTGGCCGTCGTCTTCCTAAAGGCGTGGAGGCCCGTCGTGTACGTGGAGCAACTCACCTTGAAGGACCTCGAGGAGGGAATAGATTACTGGAGGGAATTGCCGCCTTTCTCCTACGCGAGGAGGGAGTTCGAAAGGGCGAGGGAGCCCGAGTTGCTCGACGAGGAAAGACTGGCCGCTTTGGGGTTGGTGGGCGAGGGTTTCGACAACAAGCTCTCCGCGATCTACAAGGAGTTAAAGAAGGCGGGGGAAGTAGACTACGTGGACTTCGTCCTCAAGGACAGGGAGAGGGCAGGGGAGAGGGCGTATTTGCTGAGCTGTCTAATCACTTACGGCTACGCGGAGCTCCTATTCGAAAGAGGGGCGTTCCGGGTGAGGGCCTTAGAGGAGAGGAAGTCTTGGGAGAAACCCCAATCGGTGGCGGTGGCGTTCAGGCTTGAGCGAGGCCAAGCTTAAGAGGGCGCTCAGGCTCCTCCTGCTCAAACACGGGAGGCTACCGGGAGTGAAAGGCTACGTGCTGAAGAGACATCTCGGGAAGAAGTACGAAGATGTCCTGAAGAAGCTCGACGAATTGCTCGAGAAGTTCGGCCTGCGCGTCGTGAAGGTCGAGGAAGGGGAGGGACCCCTCACGGCGAGGTACTTCGTCGCCCTGCGGGAACCCCTCAAGAAAGGGGAGGAAAGGGCGTGCGGTTGGAGAATCGACGAACTAGCTGGTTTGGCCGTGTTGTTGAGCTACATGTCCGTCAAAGGAGGAAAAATGCCCATCAACGACGCCGTTTCGACCCTCGCCTCGAAGTTCGGAGAGGTGAAAGCCCGCATCCTATTGGACAAGTACGTGCGGGAAGGGTATCTCGAAGTGGAAGGGGATGTCGTTTATTTAGGCTGGAGGACGAAGGCAGAAGTTTCCTTGGAAGAGCTTAGGCGGCAATTGGTTCTTTATAGACCAAAGGAGTCCTAGAGCGTTTTCTCAGGCGCCTCAGGTAGAGGGCGAGGCCCGCCGAGAAGGCGACTACGGAAGCCACGGCGAGCACCATGTACCAGACGGGTATGGACGACACCATTATAGTGTCGCCCGAAGCGGAGACGATGTCCGAGCCCAAGGGCAGGGCGATTTCCATGGAAGGATCCACGTCCACGCCGAAAGCTTCCCTGACCGCTTCGCCCGACACGTTCGCGTAGAGGACGGTACGTCCAGCAACGATTGTCCTATTCCAACGCTCCAATGGGATGTCGAAGAAGTGGAATTGGAGGAATAGGTCGGTGGACAAGTTTATCGCCCGTCCGACGCCCGGGCCCGCCACGTAGAACACTTGTTTGAGGTCTTTCTTTCGCCAGGAGCAATCGATCTCGGAGAAGAGGAAGAATTTCCGCTTGACTTTACCGAGAAGCAGGGCTTCGACTTCCACTATGGTCGTCGCCCCCGTGTGGGTGATCGTCACGTTCACCGACTTGGAAGGACCCATGGTCTCGTTCATCGCCTTCCCTACGACGATGGACAAGGCCGCTTCGCTGAGGGGAGTTCTAAACTCGAGCAAATGAGCGTTCTTCACTTCCGCCCGGTAGTAGAACCTCACGACATCCCCTTCGATAGTCGCCACCGCCCTCATGCCGTACGCATTCAAAGGAAACAGGAGTAAAGCGAAGACCATCGCGAGGGCGATTGGGCGATTCCCCATCAAATGAATTCCCGCCAATTTATTAAGCACCTACACGACGTAGAAGTCTATGGGGTACTTGCCGTGTTCCTCGATGGCCCTCCTAACCGCTCGCACATGGGCTTCTGAGAAGTTCTTTGGCATATAACACTGAACGGCGAAAGCGCCTAGCGGTCCCGCGGCGTGAAACATGCCAGCGAGGTGCTCCCTCGCCCCGTCGGGGTCGAGCAACTCGAAGTCCGGGATGTTGAGGACCATGCACCTCCGCATCTTCAACATCTTCTTCGCCGTGAAGGCCTCGAAGGGGGTCTTCGCCCTTATGCCCACGCCTCCTCTCTTGAGCATGGCGAGCTTGAGGACGACTTCCTCCCTAAAAGCCCCGTACGCCCCCAAGGTCACGAAGAAGGGCTTTTTGAAGGTGGAGGAAACGACGGCGAGCCTCGGGTAGAGGACTTTCAGGAAGTCGCTCGGAGGTAACATACGCTCGGGGAAGAGGGGTTCTTCGAGGACGAACAGATCGGCCCCCTCTCTCTCGTATGCCCTAGCGAAGAGGACGATGAGCTCCGTGGAGAAATCGAGGAGTTTCTCGGCCCTTTCAGGAGCCCTCAAGAGGTCGACGCAGAAGGACTCGAGCCCCCTTATTTGGGCGGCTACGGTGAAAGGACCAGTCAGGAAGGCGGCCGCAAATCCGAGCTCCCTTTTCGCTTTCCCGGAGGCCTTTACCACCCACTCCGACCGCTCCTCTATTTCGGGGAGGGAAAGCTTGTCGATGGTGGAGGGATCCGAGGCTATGGGCTCGCGAATAGCGGGCAGACAGCC
>CAYNNH010000095.1:0-3054 GCA_964398605.1 uncultured Nitrososphaerota archaeon
GCCCCAAGAAATAAGGGCCTGTACTCCTTTCTTGGACGAGCAGATAGCGATCATAAAGCCGAAAATAATCTGCACGCTCGGCAGGTGCTCGACGGGATACATATTCTCGAAAGCGGGAGAGAAGACCAAGAAACTTTCCCTCGTGAGGGGGAAAGCCGTGAGGGTAGATGGAAAGCGGTTTGGGCTGGACGGAGAGCTCGTACTGTTCGCCACTTATCACCCATCAGCGGCTGTGAGGTTTCCGCGCATAAGGGAGAGGATTAGGGAGGATTTCCAGAAGTTGAAGGAGCTCTACCGAGTTGTGGCTTAAAGAGCTCTTCGGGAAGGAGAAAGTTATCATCGGGGTGGTTCACTTACTGCCCTTACCGGGGTCGCCGCGCTATCGGGGTAATTTCGAGGAAGTGCTCGAGAGGGCTCTAGAGGATGCCAAAGCTTTGGAAAGAGGGGGCGTAGACGGGATGATAGTCGAAAACTATGGGGACAAACCCTTCTACCCAGACAACGTGCCCAAAGAAACCATAGCGGCGATGTCGATCGTCGTTTCCCGAGTGGTCGAGGAGGTGAGCGTTCCCGTAGGAGTAAACGTACTGAGGAACGACGTGGAAGCGGCTCTGGCCATATGCGCCGTTAGCGGGGCGTCCTTCGTAAGGGCGAACGTGCTGATGGGCGTCGTGCTAGCCGGGGAAGGAATTCTCGTGGGGAAGGGGCACGAAGTATTGCGTTATCGGGCGAGAACGTGTCCATCGGCGAAGATACTGGCCGACGTTAGGGTCAAGCACGGGGTATCGCTTTGGGCCAGGGATGTCCGAAGCGAAGCTCTAGAATTGGCCGAAAGGGGGCTTTGCGACGGGCTGATAGTCACGGGCCCCAGGACGGGGGAACCTCCCGAAGAAGGAGACATTCGCGCGGTGAAAGAGGCGGGACTCCCCGTTTTCGTCGGCAGCGGAGTCTCCTTCGGGAACGCGAAGAAGTTCTGGGAAATCTGCGACGGGCTCATCGTGGGGACGTACTTCAAGCACAATGGACGCGTTGAGAACCCGGTGGATGTGAGGAGGGTCGAAAAAATAACGAGGCTCCTCCGGGCTAGCCCTTAGCCTTCGCCCCGCCTATTATCGCCAGAATTCCGCCTATGAAGGCTAGCAAGCCCGCTATGCTGATGAGCATGAGGACTCCGCCGACTATTCCGAGCCAGCCGGGATCCTCGCCCTTCCTCGCCTTCAGCCACGCGACGACCGTCAAGATGATGCCTACTATGGAGAGGGCCGGCGCCAGCAGTATGATGAAGATGAGGAGGTAGGCGAAGGCGGCGAGTTCGGGCGGCAACTTTGCCATGACCGCGGGGAGGTTGACGATGAGGTCTATGAAGGGGATGCCAGCGGCGGCGAGCATGTAGATCGTCCAAACGATGATGGCCATGTTAATCAGGATCCCGCGAGTCCCAAAATCCAGCCAGCGAGTATCAAGCCCGTTCCCGGTCGCTTTTCGGCGGTAGCCGCGGTCATCAAGGTTGTCTATTAACTGCGTTTTAAAAGAGCTACCGCACAAAGCATTAAAGCGAGATATTCCATAAGATGGTCGATTTGCTCGAAATAGCGAGCGCTCTCCGAGAATGGTTGTGGGCAAATTTGCCCGTCTTGATTTCGGCCGCCATCGTCGTCGCCGTGGGCTACGCCTTAGACAAGATCCTCGTTTCTTGGATAAGGAGAACGGGGCGCAAGAGAGACATCGAGCCGACCGCCATAAACGCCGTCGTCATCATCGTGCACGCGGGAATCCTCGCCGGGGTATGCATGGGCTTGGTCGCTTTGGCGGGATTGCCAGCGGAGTGGTTCATAGGAATCTTGTCGCTCACGGGCGCGGCCGTAGGCTTCGCTTCCGCGAGGACGGTAGGGAACTTCCTCTCGGGACTCTATATCATGATTACGAGGCCTTTCCTCATAGGCGACTACATCAAGACTTCCAAGGGCGAGGGGATCGTCGAGGAATTGGGCATCAACTACACCAAGATAAGGACGCTCTCGGGGACGAGGATCCTCATTTCCAACGACGCCATGCTCAAGGAGACGATATTCAACTATACGGTGCATGAAGGCGACCAACGCTTCTACGCGTGTCCCTTGGAGGTGACCTTGCCCGAAGGTGCTCGAGATCGCGCGGAGCGAACGTTGAGGGAAGTTCAGGAGAAGTATTCCGAGAAGATGGCAAGACCGCCATCCATAGAGTTAGCGGGGGCCGACGTGACGAAGAAGACGAGGACTTACCGCATCCAATATTTCGTGAAGGAGGCCGGAGACATCTTAGAAATTAGAGAGGCCATTTTGGAGGGGATTTATGGAAAGAGTTAGCCTCCCCGATTTCGTGGCTTTGCTGAAGAACCTCAAGGGGATGTTGCTCGTCGACGCAGAAAGGGAATTGAGCGAACAAGCTGTGAAGTGGCTCGTTTCCAAGTTCCGCTACCGGAGGATAGGCATCGATCCGGCCGTGTTGGAGGAAGCTTCCGGGAAGGCGAAGCGTCTGCTAACGAGGAAGGTGTTCGTTCCTTTGCCCTTTCCCTCGAAGAGCATAGCGGACTTCTGCAAATCGTTCCTCCAGGATGGCCTTGCGAGACAGGTAGTCCTCGCTTCTTGCTACGTGATCCCGGGAATTGTAGCGGGCTCGGAACAGTGGCGGGCTTTCGAGGAATTCGCGTGTTGGAAGATGGAATCGACGGCTCCCTTGCCCGATGTGGAAGTGAAGCGGAACTTGAGGATCGTGGGCTACGCCATCCTTGACTTCCACATGGAAGTTTCCTCCAAGGCGTACGAAGCCCTACTCGAAGGAAAATTACGCGATCTCCTGTCGGAAAGGGCGGAAATTTCCAGAAAAGACGGCGAAAAACGTTTCTGGAGGCTCAAACAAGAAGGCGAGGAGGAGAAAAGGGTCGTCGTGGCTTATCTAGATCCGCTGAGGAAAGCGAAACGCGAAAAATTGCCCCAGAAATTGCGGACCGAGGAAGTGAGACTCGCACTCGGAATCGTTCCAGCGTTCGTTTTTCAATAAGGCGTTAAGTTAATT
>CAYNNH010000096.1:0-3013 GCA_964398605.1 uncultured Nitrososphaerota archaeon
TTCTTCTTCGTACTTCCTAATGGTACGTTCATCGATGACTCCCATTAAGTAGAAGAAGTGCCCGATGGTCGTGCTCTTACCGTGGTCTACGTGACCGATTATTACGAGGTTCAAGTGTGGTTTGGCGCTCATTTTCTCACCTGTGCTGATGTAGATGCCCGCAGAATATATAGCTTTTATGGGTCGCCCGAAAGGTCAATAAGGGGCTCTGAGAAATTGAATAAGCGGCCGTCGTCTAGTCTGGACTAGGACGCCGGCCCTCCAATGTATGAGGAGAGCCGGCGATCGCGGGTTCGAATCCCGCCGGCCGCACTTTAGCAAATGTGGGCGTGGGTTTTGAGGGAAAGATTTATTAGGAGGCGGATATTCCCTTACTTCGGCTCACCATGTCGAAGAAGAAATTCAATGTGTTGAATCATGTCTTAGTCCCCAAGCATCGCATACTCAGCCCAGAGGAGGCCAAGGCGGTCTTAATGAAGTACCGCGTGACCCCCGACCAACTCCCTTACATTTTGGATACTGACCCCGTCGTGAAAGCTATAGGCGCGAAACCAGGCGACATTATCGAGATCATCCGAGAGAGCCCTACGGCCGGAAAGGCGGTTTACTACCGGAGAGTAATAACTACTGAACTGGCTAAGTTAGAAGAGGAGGAAGAGGAGGAGGAGAGCGGTGAGGAAGGTGTTGAATAAAGAAACGAGACTTTTGCTCTTTAAGGCCTTCTTGGAAGAAGAGGGGCTAGTGAAGCAACAAATAGAATCATACAATGAGCTCATCACTAAAGGACTTCAGAAAATCGTCCAGGACATAGGACAGCTTGACATAGAAACGAGAGATAGAAAGTACACCATCATCTTCGAGAGAGTCGAAGTAGGTAGGCCTGAGCTGAGAAGGAAGTCGCATGAAACCCTTGAGGAGCCTACCCCTATGGAAGCTAGACTTCGTAACCTCACTTATGAAGCGCCCATTTACCTACATATGAAAGTTGTCGACGAGAGTGGGGTCGAGTACCCCGTACCTAGGGCGGTTATAGGTTACATACCGGTCATGGTTAAGTCAGCGATTTGCAAGTTGCACGATTGCTCCCGCGAGGAACTCCTTAAAATGGGAGAGGATCCCCTCGATCCGGGAGGTTACTTCATCATTAATGGCTCGGAGAGGTGTTTAGTTTCCTTAGAGGACCTCGTCTCCAACAAGATACTCCTAGAAGCGAAAGAGGGAGGGGAGCTCGGAGCCAAGATGTTCTCCCTCGCCACGGGCTTTAGGGTCAGGATAGAAGCGGTTATGCAAAAGGACGGGTCGATATACATCCAAGTACCGAGGGTCGCCGCGAAAATACCCTTCGTCGTTTTGATGAAAGCCTTGGGCGTGGAAAGGGACGCCGACATAGCCGAGTTGGTTTCCACGAAGCCCTACATTCAGGATGAGCTCGAGCCCTCCTTTGAAAAAGCGATAGGCGTTAGGAATCAGCGTCAAGCGCTCATCTACATTGGAAACCGAGTTGCCCCGCAACAACCCCTCGATTATAGGCTAGAAAGGGCGAACGAGGTTATCGACAAGAATTTCCTGCCCCACCTAGGTAGGACCGAGGCGGACAGGATCAAAAAAGCAGTCATGCTGGCCAACGCGGCTTCCAAGCTCATACAGTTGAAGCTGGGATTGAGGAAGCCCGATGACAAGGATCACATGGCCAACAAGAGGATTAAGCTTGCTAGCCAGCTCATCGCCAGCCTATTCAGGATGGCGTTCAGCAAGCTCTGCAAGGACATGAAGTACCAGCTCGAGAAGACGAGCATCAAGAAGACCATCGACTACAAGCACTTGGACATCGCCATACGAACGAACGTCATATCGGATACGCTCAAACACGCGTTTGCTACGGGAAGCTGGACATATGGAAAGGTAGGCGTCACTCAATTGCTCGACAGAACGAACTACATGTCCGCATTAAGCCATCTAAGAAGAACGCAATCGCCTCTCAGTAGAAGGCAACCGAACTTCGAAGCGAGGGATCTCCACGCTACGCACTGGGGCAGGTTGTGCCCTAGCGAAACTCCCGAAGGAGCGAACTGCGGTCTCGTGAAAAACATGGCGATCATGGCGAGGGTTTCGAGGGAAGTGGACGAGGAGGAGGTCCTCGAGTTCTTGAAGAAAATCGGGCTCGTGGAAATAGTTAAAGTCGAAGATGGCAGACTTGTTTTCGCCGATAGAAGGCTAAGAGATAAGGGAGCGGAGGTTTATCTCAACGGGCTTTTAGTGGGATACTGTAAGGATCCGCTCAAATTCGTGGAAACGATAAAGAAAGCAAGGAGGAACGGGGAAATAAGTAGCGAAATCAACGTGGGCTACTTGAAACTCGATTGGCCTGACGGACCTCACTACGAAATTTACGTGAACTGCGACGAGGGGAGGTTGCGCAGACCGCTCATCGTGGTTGAAAACGGGAAGCCGAGGCTCACTAGGGAGCACATCGAAAAGCTCAGGAAAGGAGAGATGACTTGGAAAGACCTCGTACAAGAAGGCGTAATCGAATACTTGGACGCCGATGAGGAAGAGAATGCTTACATCGCTTTAGACGAGGATCAGCTCACCCCCGAACATACGCACTTGGAGATCGCCCCGTGGGCTATGTTCGGCGTTTGCGCCGCCACCATCCCCTACGCGGAGTACAATCAGTCCCCGAGGGTGTCCTATCAGGCGGCCATGATAAAGCAAGCCCTCGGCATACCTGGCATAAACTTCCCCCTTAGGATGGATTCGAGGTTACACTTGCTTGTGTACCCGCAGAAGCCCCTCGTCATATCGAAGCTGAGCGAGTTCATAGGGCTCCACGAAAGACCTTGCGGCCAGAACTTAGTGGTAGCGGTGATCTCGTTCGAGGGCTACAACATGGAGGACGCCATCATACTCAACAAGGCGTCCATCGAGAGGGGCTTGGGCCGATCCATATCCTACCGAGTCTACGAAACGGCCTGCAAGCACTACATAGGGAGCGAGGCAGACCGCATCATGA
>CAYNNH010000097.1:0-2975 GCA_964398605.1 uncultured Nitrososphaerota archaeon
CTATTGGAGACTCAGCGACGACCCGCCCGGCAGATTGAGGGAAAGCGCAAAAGAAGAAATCTGGTAACTAGGTTCCGCCTACCTAGGCATCGAACGTCGTTGAAGAAATAAAGAGCCTAGGTTCAAAAGAAGAGGGGCAAATCGGACTAAGAGGGAAAAATCCAAGCGGGTCTTTATTTGTGAAGCTAAGGAAGCAGTTGGAGGTTTCGGAGCGATACGCGAAGGAGTTCGAAGAGGCTTTGGAGAAAGAAGAGAGCGTATACGCGCTTGAAAGGCTCGCACAGCTCTTGATACAATCCTTGCTCGATCTAGGGGCGATGGTATCACACTGCCTCGGGAAAAGACCTAACACGTATCGGGGCCTAGCCAAACTTTTAGCCGAGAAAGCGGGATTGCGCGACGAGGAAGGGTCTTTCCTAGAATATCTAGTCAGTTGCAGGAAGCTTTTCGTGTACAGCTACGCGAAACCAAGTATCAAAGAAGAAAGAAGGGTGTTTAAACGGGTGAGCGAGGGGATATTCCCATTGCTGAGGAGCTTACGTGAAGGACTGAAGGCTCTGCTCAAGGAGGAGGTGTCAGAGTGGTCGGTGAAGAAGTACTCGGAGGTGCTGGACGTAGAGGAATGCTTCAGACTGGTTGAGAAGGAGTTGACTTATTGAGCGAGCGATCCACGGGCTTTTCCTGTTGTTGTCTAACGAAAAGTTTCCTTATCCGTTTCCTCTCTCCTTCGCTTAAGCTGGCGAAATAGCCCTTGCCCACGATGTTGGGCACTAGGCCCGAGAAGCTCTTGAGGTCGAACGAGGCGAGCGCTCCTATGCCGAGGTCCTCCATAAGTACCACGGTGGTCGCGTCGCAGAGGCTGAGGCGGCCGGGCATCCTTACTAAGAGCCCCAACGCCTTCCTGTACGTCGGCTCGTCCATGACGATCGTCGTTATGCCGCTCTTCTTCAAGAAGCGCGTAAACGCCTTAACTGAGTCTGATCCCAACCTAGCCCTCAGCAGTAGCGTGGTTTCGAGCACCACGTAATCGCTCGTGTAAACCCTACCGAATTTCCCTTCGAGGGCGTGGGCCATCACGGACACGGCGTCTAGGTGATTCGTGTCCCCTTTGTCGAGCAAGGCGTAAAACACGCCCGTGTCGACGAATACGGTCATCTAGCGCCTTCGGATCGGAGAACCTCGGCAAGTTCTTCGTCCACGCGTTCGGAGGTGTCGCGGCCAACTACTTTGGCGTGGCTCAAGAGCTCCTTGAGGGCACCTACGTCCCCCCTGAACTCTTCCAGCTTCTCCTCAGCTATGGCCAGAGCGATCCTAAAAGCCTCGGCCAAACTTGGCGCGTTTACCTTCTTGGCGAACTTGGCCAATCGCTCCTTGTCCTTGAGGGAAATGCGTATGGTGGTGCTCAATCATAGATATGTAGACTAGTCTACATATAAACTCGTTGCACGAAAACGGCGGTTCAGCGTCGCTTCTCAAAAGCCTTCGACGACAGCACTTTGACGTACTTGGAGGCCACTCGGGCGAGTTTCTCGTCGTCGGTGACGAGAACGAGCTTCCTTTCCCTAGCCACTTCCACGTAAGCGGCGTCATATACCGACATGCCTTCCCGGCAAGCGAGCTCGTAGGCTTCCATGAGGGGGGCATCTAGGGTTTCCACGAGCTTGAAAAGCTCGATTAGGATCTCCGCGAAGGCTTTCGCCGTTTCCCCGTCCAGCCTGCCGAGCAAAGCGCTCTCCTTCCACACGGCGTTGAGGCACTCGTAGGGAGTTAGGGATAAGACCGCCCCTTCGGCGAAGGGGACGAGGATCCTCCGCTTCACCAAGTTCACGACGGCGCTCGCGTCGAAGAGGTACTTCACCGCTCCCTATCCCCACGGATCAGGGAAACCACTTCCTCGTCGGTTATGTGGGAGAGCTTCTGGCTCAGCCCTTCTGCCCTCCGCTCGAGGGACTTGAGGGCGCGCCTGCGCACTTCCTCTTCGAGGGCCTTGCGGATGATGGGGCCGGGCTTCACGCCGTACTTGTCGAGGAGCTTCTTCAGCTCGACGGGGATCTTCGCGGAGACGGTGACGTACTTCACGGTAGTAATGATGTGACTACCTAAATAAGGTTTACCAATAGGTAGCCATTCCGAAACGGTCGGATGTTGGCCATACGTCTAAGCGTCGCTCAGCATCTCGCGCGATTCGCTCTCAAGCTCCGAAGACTAGAAGGAGGCTTTTGGGAACCAAACGCGGCCCCTTTTCTCGTAAGTTGTTCTGGCTTTCTCGGCCAGATGCAATAACCTGTCGGAAGCCCTGAGAAAAGTGCCTTCTATCAAAGCCGAGAGGGCGATGGGGTTCGCGCGCCTCACCATGCGCACCAGCTCCTCGAAAGTGTAACCAAGGGGCTGGATGGGGGGCTCAGCGTGCTCTAAGAGGAGCCCTATCCTGTCGGGAACCGGGAACTCTGCAAAGGCGTCGCTCACCACGAGCACGTCCAAATCGCTCCACTCGCCTGCCTCCCCCTTAGCCCAAGAGCCGAACAGTATCACCCCCTCTACGGAGCCCAGAGCTTGGTCTAAGCGTTCGACGAAGGATCTTAGACGCTCACGCCAAGGCCCTCCAGTTTCTCCCTCACCCACTTTAGCACCTCCTCCGCGTACGCTATGGCCCTCTTAGCCACTTCTTCGTCGTAGTACATGCCCGGATAGCCGCTTTCGAAGGCGTTTGGGTATCTCGCTGGGATGTAGTGCCGATCCAACTCGCGGGCCTTGACTAACAGACTTGAGGCGTCCCCGTAGGCGTCTGAAAGGGCGCTTAAGAGTTCCACCAAACTGTGGCCCCGCGCTCCTCGGCCTAAGCCTAAAAGCAAGGCCTTAAGCGCCTTCTCAGCAGCTTGTTGCGCTTGGAAGCAAGCCCACTCGTAGTTGCCATCTTCGAGGCTATCCCTAGCCGCTTTCAAATCCCTTTTCGCTTGGGCCATCCATCTCTTGGC
>CAYNNH010000098.1:0-2836 GCA_964398605.1 uncultured Nitrososphaerota archaeon
GAGCCTACTCGCGATGCTCTCGGAAATCTTCCCTCTTATTGTGCGGATTTTTTCTTCGATCTCCTCGGGAATAGGTCCGCGTAACTTCCTGAACTTCTCGGCGAGCTCCTCGGGGTACCATTCTTCGGGGATGCGAAACTCGAGTTCTTCTTCGGCTTCTTCCTCAGCCTTCTTCTTTTTCTTCAAGCATTTGAAGAGCTTCCTCGGACCGAGCTTCTCGAACTCCCTCAGCTCTTCTTCGAACTCCTCCCTATGGCGCTTTAAGATCTTCAGAATTCCCTCGACGAGGTCGCACTCCTCGTCAGCTTTGCGGGATGGCACGTTCAAAAAAATGGCTCGAAAGAGCATATATGGTTGGATAGCAACTCAGCTAAAACTTTCAGAACTACATAGGAGAGGCAGAGTACGTTGATGGGTAAACGGATCCTCGAATGGTGGAAGAGCGCGCTCGTGGATTTGAGGATGGCTGAGGATCATCTAAAGCGGGGATGGCACGCTGATTCTTGTTTCCACGCTCAACAGGCCGCGGAAAAAGCCCTCAAGACTTTTCTAATTGCAAATGAGAGGATGATTCGAACTCATGATCTTCTCGAGTTATCGGAACTTGCAAGAAAGCATGGCTTGGTTCTTGAAATCGACGTAGGGGATTTGAGGAAGCTATCCGACCAATATTCGGCACCCCGCTACCCGAACTTCAGGCTAGAACGCGGAATAAGCCTCGAGGATTATACGGCCGAATTGGCTGAGTGGTGTTTAAACGTAGCCCGTCGAATAGTCGAGGAGGTCGAAAAATGGTTGAGGGAAAAGGGATTCATCGAACGAGGTTCGGCGTGAACGAGCTCGGGTTACCGGTAGACGAATCGCTGGGCAAGCTCCTCAAGCTCCTCGCGGAGAGGTACAAACTGAGGGCATTCGTCGTGTTCGGCTCGAGGGCGAGGGGCGATTGGAAGCCGTGGAGCGACACGGACGTGGTCATCATTCTGGAACTCGACGCCCCGCTCAAGTGGGGCAAGCTGTGGGAGCTCGACTTACCCAAAGAGGCTTTTAGGCTCGCCGGCAGGGCGTGCGTGGAAGAGAGGATATTCACGCCCAAGCAGTTCAGGGAACTGTTGCGTTCGTTCGGTTTCACGGCGTTGGACGCGCTCGAGGAAGGTGTCGTCTTGTACGATGATGGCTTCTGGGAGGGTTTAAAATCGGAGTTCGAGGAAATGAAGCGTAAGAAAGTGGTTCAGAAAACCGAGAAAGGCTGGATTTTGAGGTCTGCTAGCGCCTAGTCCCTTCGCTTGCTTTAAGCTTTCGGCATCGTTTGTTCGCTTTGATCAAAAGAGCATGCCAGATGAGCCACAATTTATTGTCCCAAAAGGCGGGCTTGAGGGGGCGGTATGTCTTCCCACTTTCGGTCACTTCCTCGACTATAAGGTCGGATATGAAAGCGGGGAACCGGAACTTCCGGGACTTTCTCACTTCGCCGTTCGCGTCCACCCACCTTACTTTCGGATATTCGGGGAAGAATTCCCACTTTATGACGAAATTCCTTCGTTTGATGACGAGCACGCGGGGCGAAACTTCCACTTCCACCCTGTTGCTCAACCAAAGTTTGTACGTCGCCTCGCCCATCCGCCTTACCTTGAGGATCTTCAGCCTTAGGATGTAAGATGGATCCGAAAGGAGCCTGTATTCCTTTGAGGGGGCGTAGGAAAAGCAATTTATGGGGCGGAGGATGGGGGAAAGGACGCCATCTTCTTCCATCCAACGCAACATCATCCTCTCAACTTCCTCCTTGAAGTACTGCTTGGGGTGCGGCAAGAGCCTATACTTCCCGCTTGGCTCCCTAATGATGTCGAAAGAAACAGGGGGATAGATAGGGGGATCTGTTTCGTAGTGCGGCAACGCTTCTGAAAGTTCCCGTAGGAATGGATGCTCGTACCTCGAAAGAACAGTCACGGCGTGGTAGGTAGGATGTTCGACGACCCTGACTTTTTCGCGTAGGAGATACTCAGCAACGTAGTGATGGTCGAAACAAAGGAAATGTTTCTCGCATTCCTCGCAAGCTTCCACTTGGCGAAGGAACTCGTTTCTCCTATCATCGGGCTTCCCTTCGTAGTAAGCGAGCGTGTACGACACGTATTTACTCAATTCCGCTTCCCACCAAACTTGAGAAGGAGAGTTGCTCAGAATGAGCGTTAGGATCCTAGTTTTCACTCGAGACGGAACTTTATACTTCTTTTCTTCACCATCTACTCTCGCAACGATTCCTTCTTCGAGCAGCGACTTTACCACGCTTATGGGGATGTACAACGCCGTTTTTCGCCTCCAGATAGATGTGAAATGACGACATAAGCGAACCTAGAGGGCTCGTAATACTCCGCTTTGTCTTCTTTCCGGAGGATAAGGTGTGTGGGCTCTCCGTTCTTTTTGAGCCTCCAGACGCACGTTAACCTCTCTTTGCCGTATTTCTTCGCGCACCAGTAGAATTCCTTGTGACCTTCTTCCGTCGAGGCCCTACAGCGTATCCATATTCCACGCGAGTTTTGCCTGATCTCTAGGATCCTTGGGACTTCCTTTACGACGATGACTGGCTCGCTTGATGATGGGATGTCGATACCTTGACGAGGAAAGCCGGGAGGAAGGCGGATACTGAAGCAAACAACCGATTCCGATGTGAAGTACCTGTTCCAAACGGCGATGTTGTACGGCCACCATGTCGTGCTCCGTAAAACCCACCAGGCAGTCACGCGGTCGTAAGTCATTCCTTGAATGATCTTCTCCGCTTCCTCACAGCGCCCCTCCGAGATGAAGAACCACTCTCCTATCTCAAAGGAGTAGCCATTCAGCC
>CAYNNH010000099.1:0-2734 GCA_964398605.1 uncultured Nitrososphaerota archaeon
ATCCAGAGGGATATGTTGCGGTTGAGGAGGGATATGTAGCCCCAGTGGTCCCCGTGGGCGTGGGAAATGAGGCAAGAATCTATCGGGGCGGGAGGGTCCTCCTCCCCTTTCCCGAAGAGCACGTTGGTGGAATAGACGCCTTCCAGTTTCCCCGCAGGCTCGGGGACGATGCCGAACTCGATGAGCTCCCTCAAATCGGCTTCTTCCTTGCGGGGGAGGACGAAAGGCCACTCGTAGTACTTCCTCCACTTCCCGTAGCACTTCCCGAAGTCGAGGAGCAGCTTCCGCTCTTTCGTTTCGAGGAGGAGCTTGTTCCCCCCTATTTCCCCGACGCCTCCGTAAGGCGTGATGGAGGTCATTTCTTGAGCAACTTCGCCTTCTTCAACGCCGAGCGTAGCTTCAGGAACACCTTCTCCCTGTACTCGACGAGGAGGACGGCGACGACGAGGAGCGCCACGGCGACGACCGAAGCCAAGTGGGTTTGGGTGAAGACGAAACCTCCCCACGCAGCAATGACGCCCGGCAACTCGATGGATATTTCCCTATCCTCCGAAAGGTGCACGTTCGCCTTTGAGAGGACGTTCCCTCCGCTCTTTACTTCGATGAGGTAATCCCCCGCGAGCAAGCCCTCGAAGGAGACGAAACCATCCGCGTCGGTCACCTTGCTCGCCGAGAAAGGACCCCTGAGGATTACTTCAAGCCCGGAAAGAGGCCCATACGCCCCCACCACCCTCACTTTGAGCGCTAGGTTCGCCCAAGGACAGCGAACTTCGCACGCCTTATCGCCATCGAGGAGGACTTCCTCGTAGCTGTACAAACTTCCTTTCCTCGCCTCGACCAAGTACTTCCCCACGACGAGCCCTTCCGCCCTAGAAGAACTGCCGTAGCTCTCGTACACCAGTTGGGCTGTTTCTTCGTCGTATATCCTTATCTCCGCTTCAAGAGGCTTTCCTTTCGAGTCCAAAACGCTCACGTTGATCCCGTAGACGCCGCACGTGAAGACGACGGGGGGATGGATCCCCGTTAAGTTGAGCTTGTACGTCCCCACGTGGACCCCTCCCCTCGTCGCGTTGAGGGTGTAGTTGCCCAAAACCAAGTTCTCGAGCTCGCACTCGCCCGTTTCGTTCGTGTAGATGTACGCGAGCAACTCCCCCTTGCGGCTCAAAACGTCGATCCTCAAGTGATCCACGCTCCTCCCAAGCGTGTCGTTGGCGACAACGAGCACGTCCGTCACGTTCGCCATAATGGTGATGGTCGTGTTGCCCCTCACGTCTATCTCGCTGTACGCGACGGGAACTCCCTGATACGTCACGTTTACCTTGTACTTCCCTCCCGTCACGTTGAAGACCGCCTCCCCGCCATCGGTCGTGTTGAACCACGTTTCCTCGCCCGTCGCGTTGATGAGGACGACGGAGGCCCCGCTTACCCTCTCCCCTCCTAAGTCCACCACCACGACTCGCACGACGTACGAGAGAGCTCCTTGGACTAAGCAGGAAAGCAACAGTAGGGCCAAAAGCCCCGCGGCGAACTTCGTCTTCACCATGCCTTACTCACCGCCTTTAAACGCTTTCAACCCGACCAGCTCCTCCAAACGCTTCCTCACGTCCTCGAACACTTCGTCAACGCTCCTCTCCGCGTCGATGACCGCCCACTCCTTGCCGAATTTCCCGCTACGCCGCAACTCCTCGAAGGACTCGTTCACCTTCTCTAGGAACCGCTCGGCGGATTCGAACCTGTCTAGCTTCCCCTTTTGCGTCCTCTTCCTAGAAGTCCCCGTTTCAGGGCTTACTCGCAGGAAAATCACTAAGTCGGGCTCTAGAATGCCCGCTTCCTTCACTATGGAAATAGCTTTTTCCATGTCCATGCCCGCGGCGCTTTGATATGCTATGGTGCTCGTCGCGTAGCGAGCACACACGACGTGGACTCCCGCGGAGAGGAGCTTCTCGATCTTCTCTTGGTCTTCTTGTATGTCGGCCAAGTAGAGCGCGAACTGCTGGAAGGGGTTGAGGTCGAACTTCCCTTTTAAGAAAGCCCTAATGAACTTCCCTATGGGCGAGTGATCCTTCGGGTAGGCGAACTTCGAGGCTTTGTATCCGAGTTCTCTCAACAGCTCGACCGTTTTTTGAGCGTTCGTGTCGATGCCCGCTCCGTCTATTCCCTCAAAGACGATGAGCTTCCCCCTGGGCACAAATATTTAAGAAATGGGCAGAAAATCAAAACGATGTCGGAGGCCGTCTCCGTAGCGGAGTTCAACTTCAAGGCGAAGGAGCACCCCGTCAAGTTCTCGCCGGGACCGGGCCTCAACATGCTCACGGGCTTCATAGGACGGAGGATACGCGTACCCGATGTCTTCATCATCGAAAACACGTCTGACAAGCCCTACCCCGTTTACTTCGAATACCTCCCCGGATCCTGGTCGTATAACGGGACGCCCGACATGAGCAAGGTCCTCACGTTCAAGGTCGACATCAGCTACAAGGGGAAGGACTACACGCAGTTCCACATAGAGAACGGGACGCTCAAGGTGACGAGTGGAGAAGCGGAGCCCGTCACCATAGACCCAGGCGACAAGGCGTCAGTCTGCGCCGAAGTTATGCTCAGCGCCGACGCGAGGGAAGACGATAGATTTACCTTCGTCTTGGAGCTTATCGCTCCTCCAGAAGAAACCGTCTAGAGGATCGGCACTCTTTTTGGAATTTTGCAGGGGTTGTCGGGGGAGTAGTCCAAGGGGACC
>CAYNNH010000100.1:0-2698 GCA_964398605.1 uncultured Nitrososphaerota archaeon
GCAATATCGGTTACGACGAGCTTTGGCTCATCGTCGACGGGACGCCGCCTTCGCTGGAAATAACGTGCCCGAGCGAGGGCGCGTGGATGCCCTCTACCTTCACCGCCTCTTGGGAAGCCTCCGACAACTTCGGGATCGATCGCTTCGAGGTGCGGGTGGACGGGCAGTTAGTCGCGAACACGACGGAAACGGCGGTACAACTCAACCTGCCCGATGGCGTCCACACCATCCTCGTAATCGCGTACGACAAGGCGGGGAACGTGGCGAAGGCAAAGGTCACCTTCCACGTAGGCGTACCGCCGTGGACATACGCCCTGATCGCCGTTCCGGTAATCGTCGCCGTCTTCGTGGGCCTGTGGTGGAGGAAGCGGAGGTTGCTGAAGAAACGGGAAGCCCGCCCTACTCGTAGGACACCTCCACCGAGCTGACCTTGCCGGGAACCACGGGGAAATCGACGTAGACCCTCGTGCTACGCTCCCTTTCCCTGACCGCGTACTCCTCGCTGGAGAGCTTCTTCCCGTCCACCTTGACCTCTTTCAGCTCCACGCCCTTCGGGAGCCTGAAGCCCAGCGTGACGAAGTAGTCTTGGCCCCTCGACCCCACCCTCGCCCTGAAACCCCCCGCCTTCCTCATCAGCGCGTAGTCCAAGTAGCCCGACCCGACCCGCAAGTTCCGTAGCCTCACCTCCTTCCACGTGAACGGGACCGTCGGGTCTATCTCCACCACCCCCAAGAGGGCGTTCGGTCGGACGCCCAACAACCACTCCACGACCCCTTGGACGAGGACGGAGGAAGACCACCCCTGCAACGGGCAACCCCTAGGCTCCGGCCTATCCCCCCTCAAGACCTCGTCGATGGCGCCGAGGCACCCCACCCTCATGAGCCTAGCGAGCCTGAGGAGGTATTCGACGCCCTTCTCGGCCCTATCGTAGGAGAACTCCGCCCAAGCCGTCCACCCCGTGAGGAGCCCCCACACGACGCCCTTGTGGTAGCCGTTGGGGTCGTACTCCGGGTCTTCCGAGGAGCGGGACCTCACCCCCCAATCGGTGGTGAAATGGGGACTTTCGAGCACGCTTAGAGCCTTCTCCGCTTTTTCGGGCGGAACCGCTCGGAAGGCCATGACTAGGGCTGGGTTGCTCGTCAAAACCTCCGATGGCCTCCCGTTGAGGAGCAAGTCGTAGAAGTAGCCCCTAGCCCCGTCCCAAAAGGCCTCGCTTATTCTTTCGCTCAACCGTCTCGCCTTTTCGCGGTAGGCCTTCCAACCTTCCAGCTCTAGGCAAGCCCCCACCTCGGAAGCGAGCTCGAGGGCCCTCAGCCACATCGCCTGTATTTCAATGGGGGTTCCGTGCCGGGGATACGAGTCCATCCAACTGGTGCCCGAGTACTCGTCCCCGTCGCACTCTATGAAGCCATCGCCGTTCAAATCGGCTTTCTCGCACCACTCTAGGGCCTTCGTAACCGAGGGCCATATCTCCTCGGCGAAGGACACGTTTCCGGACCAGAGGACGTTGTGGCACGCCGCCAAGGCGAAGAGGGGCGTGGAATCGCTGCTGTAGTACGTGACGGTGCCGTCCGACCTCACCTCATTCGGTATTTCCCCTTCCAGCACCTTGTGCCCCCTGAACTCTCCCGCCTCCTTGCGCTGACGTCTGGCGAGGTTCCTGAGCGAGGACTGCGATGCCTCGAAGTCCCCCATGCAGTCCACGGCCTGGAGGATCCACCCCGTATCCCTGCCCCAGTAAGCGGTGAACCAGGGCAAGCCCGCGAAGTACCCCTCCCCTATCCGAGGGCTCAAGTGGTGCAGGGCCTCTAGGTTCGCTTTCGCCCATCCGTAAGCCCTCGTTAAGACGGCATCTTCTACGAAAACGCACGCCCTTTCGAACAGATACGAGTACAGCCTTTCCCTTTCCTCGACTATTGCCCTCCTGTCCGTCATGAGGTCCACGTAAGCCGAGAAGAATTCCTCTCGGCTTCCTTCTCCCCCGACCAACCCAAACCAGAGGGTTTTGCTCTCGCCGCTCTTCAGCCTAAGCCTGTACTCTAAGCACGAAACCCCCGGCGCCCCGTGGGTCTTGCCCGGGACGTTGTCCGCGACCGTCCCGTCCTTCGCCATTTCTTCGCGGAAGTCGCCTAGGCAGTAGAAAGCCGGCATGAAGTTCGAGCCGAAAACGGCGTAAGCGCCGTCTCTGCTGGTGATCACCGCCCCTTGGGACACGTCGTAGAAGACGCGGTAATTGCGCGGGTTCCCTTCCCCCACCCTCCTCAGGTCGACGCGCACTTCCCCGAACAGGTGTAGCAAGCGCGTCCTATCGGAGAGGTTGGCGAGGCGGATTTTGAGGAGGAAGCCCGGCACCCGCTCCGCTACGGTGAGATAGGCTTCCGCCATCAGCCGATGAGTCCTTCTTAGGTCGAAGGAGAACTCGACGTGATCTGGGTACGCCCTGAACTCCTCGCAACTTTCGAGCCAGACGAGCCCCTCCCTCCTCGACCAAATCCCCACCCTCACGGAATCCGCCACCTTCATGGGGGGCGTCCAGAAACCGTCCCACTCTCCCTCGAACTTCCCGCTCCTCCTCCCCATGACGAAGGAGCGTTTGCCCGAGAGGACGTAGGGCCCCTTGAAGTCCTTCTCCTCCTTGAAAGGCTCCACGAGATCGGTCATTCTATGAACTCCCTTCGGTCATTTATCCGTCCTCCTC
>CAYNNH010000101.1:0-2474 GCA_964398605.1 uncultured Nitrososphaerota archaeon
GGGAACTCCTCGGCGAGTTGCTTGGGAGTCCTCTTGGGCGGGACTATGGACCAGTAAACGGCTTTTTTCTCCTTGTCGATCGTCTTTTTCACGAGGCCGTGACGCTCCAAAACGGGGAGGTGTTCGACGACGTGATCAGCGCACATGGGGACCATTTCGAGGGCCACTTGGCGAATTTCCTCCGTGGTGACGGGTCGCCCGTGCTTCTCCATCGCCTTGCAGAGGAAGTAGTAGATCATGATGGGCATCAGAGTATAAGCTACGTGCCCTTAAAACCGAATGAAAGCCAAATTTGGGCGGGCTTAATCTCGTGTGCTGTCGCCGGAGGAAGTTAGGGAGCACATCCCTCTAACGAAAAAAGTCATCTACGCGGACAATTGCGCGACGACTCCCGTCCCGAAGCCCGTGCTAGACGCCATGCTCGAGTACTGGATCGAATACCCGATGAATGTCGAACGGGGAGCTTACTCCCTAGCCTCGTACGCGTGCGAAGTCTGGGATAAGGCGAGGGCGAAAGCGGCGAAGCTCTTGCTCAACTGCGAGCCCGATGAGTTCATATTCACGAGGAACTTCACGGAGGGCGCCTGCTTGGTCGCATACGGGCTAGAACACCCCCTCATCAACAGGAAAAACGGCAAGCTAGGCCAAGAGGAGCCCATCGTCAAGTGGGAAAGAGGAAGCAACGTCGTCTTCTCGAGCCTCGATCATCACAGCAACATCCTCCCTTGGATGAGGTTGGCCTACCGCGTTGGGGCGGAGGTCAGGGTCATCGAGTTCGACGTGAAGAGCGGGCTCATAACCGTGGATTCCGTGCTGAAAGTCGTGGACGAGCGGACGAAAGTCCTCGCCCTCCAGCACGTCAGCAACGTAACGGGAATGGTCCATCCCGTCGAGGACATCATAAAGGAGGTCAAGGAGAGGTATCCGGACATCTTCATCTTCGTCGACGGAAGCCAAGGTCCGGGGCACATGAAAGTGGACGTGAAGCGGATGGGCTGCGATGCCTACGCCTTCAGCGGTCACAAGGGACCCCTTGGACCCCAAGGAAGCGGGGGCGTATACGTGAAGAGGGAGCACTTGGCGAAGATGGATCCCATGGAAATAGGCGGAGGGACCATAGCGGACGTGACCGTTCGCGACTACGAGCTGAGGGGCGACGTACTGAGCAAAAGGTGGGAAGCGGGAACCCCCAGCATAGCCTGCCTCATAGGATTGGGCAGGGCCGCCGAATATGTGGCGAACGAAATAGGCCTAGAGAACATCGAGAAAAGGGAAAAGAAGCTCGTCGAGCAACTCATAGAAGGACTTAGGGAAATCCCGAACGTCGAGCTTTACGGCGAGCTGGAGGACATGTCGAGGAAGGCGGGCATCCTCTCCTTCAACGTGAAGGGATGGAAGTGTCACGATGTCTCGTTGGCCCTCGATGCCCACAAGCCCCCCATATTGACCCGGGCGGGGCACCACTGCGCCATCCCCGCGTGCAGGAGACTTGGCGTGTGGGAGAAGTACGGGGGAACGGTGAGGGCCTCGTTCCACTACTACAACGTGGAGTGGGAAGTGGAGGAAATCGTGAAAGCAATTAGGGAAATAGCTTCCTAGTTCACGTTTGCGATAAGCGTTCAAAAGAAAGCGGAACATAAATCGTGCGCGCGGGGATTGTTTGCCACAAGATCTACTACGAGAACGAGCTCATCGAACGGGCTCTGAAGGAAAGAGGGCTTGAAGTGAAAAGGCTGGATCCTAGGAAGGTTCTCGTCGAAGTGGGGAGAAAGGAAGTCCTTCTGGATGGGTCTTGGATGGGTTTTGATGTCGTCCTGTCGAGGGTAGAAAGGGGCGTCCTCCTCGAGGGATACCGTCTGCTCAAGCACTTCGAGGCGGTGGGCATTCCCGTCATCAACAAAGCCGATGCCGTCCTCCTCTGTCAGGACAAGTTCCTTACGTATGTGGCGCTTCGCCGGGAAGGTGTGAAAGTTCCGAGGACTTTCCTCGCTTACGAGAAAGAGCCGCTGAACTTCGTCGACCTTAAGGAAGCCGTTTTCAAGCCCGTGGTTGGAGGGAAGGGCATGGGCGTGAGGAAGGGACGCGTTAACGAGGTGGACCTAGACGCCATGGGAAGTTGCGTCCAAGAGTTCCTCCCCATCGGGGGGAGGGACATTAGGTGCCTCGTCGTGGGAGGGGAAGTAGTGGGGGCCATCGAGAGAATAGCGAGGCCGGGAGAGTGGAGGACCAACATAGCTCTGGGCGCCGTAGCCTGTCCTTACCGAGTTGATCGAGAGCTCGAGGAGCTGTGCTTGAAGTGTTGCGAAGTAGTGGGGCTGGACGTGGCGGGCGTCGACGTGGGGGAAGTTGATGGGGAGAGGTACGTCTTCGAGGTGAACCCGACGCCCCTCTTCAAGGGATTCATGCAGGCGTGCGGGATCAACCCAGCGGAGAAGATAGCGGATCTCGTGGTGAAACGATGCCGAGGGTAATTC
>CAYNNH010000102.1:0-2455 GCA_964398605.1 uncultured Nitrososphaerota archaeon
TAGAGCGCACGGCTGATAACCGTGAGGTCGAGGGTTCGAATCCCTCCCGGCCCATGAGGATAAGTAGTCGCGGTGGCAAAATATGGGATGGGCAAGCGGATGGTCACGTGCCCGAGTTGCGGGTACACCTTTGAGCTAAGCTATGCCCGAGTTTTCGCGTGCGCTGGCTGTCCGAGATCCGTGTCCTGTAACTACGTGAAGTGCCCGAAGTGCGGACGCGAGTTTCCCCTCTTGGGCTGAGAACATGGGGATAACGGGGATGAGGGTTTTCAGGGTTAAGCTCCCCTACGTAGAGCCCTTCAGGATAGCGCTCGGGACCAGCACGTTCAGCGAAAACGTCGTAGTGGAGTTGCTCACCGATTGGGGGGACGTGGGCTACGGGGAGGGGTGTCCGTCCCGTAGGATCATGGGGGAGAACATCGACATGGCCATTGCGGAGATTCTGGAGAGAGGAAAGGAAGTCGTCGGCTCTTGCCCCATGGAGTTCAGGAGGTTGGAGGAAAAGCTGTCTTCGTGGAAAGTACAATCGGCCAAGGCCGCCGTGGAAATGGCCGTCCTCGACCTCGTAGGCAAGCTGACGAAGAAGCCTTTGTTCAAGCTTTTAGGAGGCTACAGGGATTGCGTGGAAACAGACGTTACTATAGGGATCGATTCGCCCGAAAAAGTCGGGGAAAAAGCCGTGAAGTGGCGCGAGCGCGGGTTTAAGATCTTGAAAATCAAGCTGGGGACCGATCCGGAAGAGGACAAGGAAAGGCTCAGGGCCGTGCGGGACGCGTTGGGCTACGACGTTTCGATAAGGGTCGATGCCAACCAAGGCTGGAGTTTCAAGCAAGCGAAGAAAATGATTCCCTTCCTCGAGAGGAACGAAGTGGACCTCCTAGAACAACCCCTTCCCTACGACATGTTGGAGAAGCACGCCGAATTGAGGAAGGCGACCGATATCCCCATAGCCCTAGACGAATCGGTGAAGAACTCCCGAGACGCTTTGAAGGCGGTAGCGCTCGGAGCGGCCGATGTCATCAACATAAAGCTGATGAAGTGCGGCGGGATTTGGGAGGGGATCCGCATACTCCACGTGTGCGAAGCGGCTGGGCTTTCCTGCATGGTGGGTTGCGTGGGGGAATCTAGGCTTGGTCTAACGGCGGCGACTCACTTAGCGGCGAGCAGTCCCGTCGTTCGCTATGCGGACGTAGACTCCGACTTCCTCCTAGCGAGGGACTTGGTCACGAGAGGCGGGATAAGCATCGGTCCCAAAAGGAAGTTGCCCGATGCTCCGGGCTTGGGCGTACTGGAGATAGATGAGGAAATGCTCGAGTTCGTGGCCGAAATCGAGTAGAGCCGGGGAGGGGATTCGAACCCCTGTATAGCGACTCTGCAGGCCGCCCCCTAACCACTCGGGCACCCCGGCTCATGGGGGCGGGGGGACTCGAACCCCCGATCAGCGGGTCTCCTCGCTCCAATGCTTCTTCACCGATCGGCAGACCCGCACTGGAGCCCGCCGTCCTAGCCGCTAGACGACGCCCCCTCAGTCATCGCTTACGCTCAAGCTTCTCTCTCGCTTAGCAATATAAGAGTTATACGGCGAAATCTAGGGGAGAAGATGAAGAAAGTACCGAAGGTCGGACAAAAAGTCCTCGATTGGCTTTCCATGGAGCCCGTTGGGAAGGTAAAAGCCATTTTGAGGGAAAGGGGGGAGGCGAAGGCGTGCGAAATAGAATACGAGGCGGGGCCCGTCGTCGAGTACTCGCTGGACGAATTGGAAGTTGAGGAGGAAAAAGTGTACTTATTGCCATCCCCGCTCGTCGTGGCGAAGAGGGCAATCAGGTTATTGGATAGCGTCGAGCTCCTAGACCCCGTCCTAGTGAAAAGAGCGTTAAGCGTAGCAGATTCGGCTAGGAGATCTCTGGGCAACCTGCGAATGAAAATAGTCGACAGCATAAACGCTCAGCGCTCCATGGTCATCGAGATATTGGCGGATAAACTATTGGGTGCTCTGGACGAGAAAGTTTACATGAGGAAGTTGAAGAAGCTGTCTGAAGCCCGTAGGATACTGGAAAAGCAACTTCGTTACATAGATTCGATACTAAGCGAGTTGGACGCGAAAGTAACGAAGCTGAAGTTAGAAGAAGAAAAATAGACGATTATGACGCCGAGGTACCGGTACAGAAAATCTCAGTAGGCTCATTCTATTGAAAAGATTTATAAGTAATCGAATAATTTGAGAGGAAGGTAGGGGAATATGGCGTACTGTGCGAGATGGAGCCGAGAACAAGCGTAATACGGAGGGCGGAGCGTAGTTTTGCCCTAGGTGCTCATATCATCGCTGAATTCCTTGGTTGCGACTCCAGGCTCCTGAGGGACAAGGAGTACCTAGAGAAAATATTCGTCGACGGGACGCGCAAAGCGGGCATGAAAATCGTGAACGTTTACTTCTACAAGTTCAAGGGAGGGGGGG
>CAYNNH010000103.1:0-2428 GCA_964398605.1 uncultured Nitrososphaerota archaeon
CTCTATCCTCACAACCACGGCGTCGATATGGTCGGCGATCCTAGGGATTTTTGGAGTCCTTTCAAATTGCGCAAGATGCGGAAGTCCGTCATTTCTCTACCAGAAGTTCTCACGGCTCTTGGCTATTCTTCCTATTGCGCTACTACGATGGGCTGGATTACCCTTTCCATGGAGGGACGTCTGCTCGTCGACTTGCGCTACTGGGATAAACAAAGATGTGGAAACGTTTTTCGAGCGGCTTTCAAGTGGATTAGGAAGCGTAAGAAGCCCTTTTTCGTATACTTGCACGTGGCAGATACGCATCTTCCCATCAGCCCGCCGAAGAGCTACTGGAATTTTTTTGTGGAGCAAGGCTCTCCTCCGGTGGGATGGAAGTACAGACGGTTCGAGGAGCAAAGAGGATCCGCCTTTGAGAAGTACAAGGAGCGCCTTAAGAAGGCCTACGACGCTGCTCTTCGTTACGTAAACGACGAAATAATGCGTTTTTGCCTTTCCTTACGCCGACTGGGAGTTCTTGATCAAACTCTTTTGGTGATCACAGGCGACCATGGAGAGGAATTTTGGGAGCACGCCGAAGTCGAAGCCAAGTACTTCTACCACCCGAGGGGCTACGTAGGCTTTGGGCACGGGCACAACTTGTTTAACGAGATCATCGAGGTGCCTTTAATCCTCGAGGGGTTCCCCAAGATACGCGCAAAGGGGCTCGTAAGCACAGTGGACATATTCCCAACCATATTGGATGCTCTTTCGGTACATCACAACATAGATTTCGATGGAGTGAGCCTCTTAAGGCAAATGAATTCTCGATTCCTAATGTCGGAAGCCATATGCGCGGGGTATGAGAAGAAGGCTTTGTTACTCGGGAGATACAAATTACTCTACTCAAGAGGGGACGGAATTGCCTGGCTTTTTGATTTAGAGAAGGATCCCAACGAGCTCAACCCCATCAAAGAAGGTTCGATTTTGGAAGAGTACGTCAGGAAGCTTAAATCCATACTTTTCGAAGACGAATTAAAGCATATTAGGCGCGCGGTGCGTTCCTTCAAGAAAAGAATGATGAGCTTTTAATCCGCCGCAATGTTCAATTCTTGCTAGCGTGACTTACATAGTTCTCCTTTTCCATTCTAGAGTGCGCATTCACATGGTCGTGCCTTACGGCTTGAAGGCCGGGGAGACCAATAGAGCACTTGCTCTTGCCTCTTTCCTCGCTAAAAAACACGAAGTGTTCGTTTCCATAGCCCCTCAGCATGAATACCCTCTTTACGAAATCCCCAAGCGACCCTTGGTCGTCGGTGGGACTTACGTGATTCCCGCCCGATACTCCAGCATCCCCGGAATAGACACCGTAACGCGGTCTTTGTCCGCCTCACTATCGGCTTTTGGGAAAGTCCCCCAACCCGATGTGATCCACGCCTTCGCCCCCTTGCCCACTTCCGTCATAACGGCTTACCTCTCGAGGAAGTTCTATTCATGTCCCTGGATCCAAGACTGCGGCGATTACATGGCCGCGTTCACAGCTCACTTGAACTTTTTCAAGAGATCCGTGACAGCCTACATCGAGAAATTCGCCTACGAATCGTCCGATGCTTGCATCGTCGTGAGCCATTTCCTCCGGCAGCTCGCTCAAATGTACGGCTCGAAGCGAGTATACCTCATCCCGAACGGCGTCGATTGCGAGAAGATCCGCTCCCTCTCGCGGGAAGTCCGGAAAGAAGAAGGAAGGGTAGTTTACGTGGGAACTTTCAAGAAATTCGTGGATTTCCGCACGCTACTGGAAACCATCGAAATGGTGTGCTCCGAAGAAGCCGACGTTCGCTTCGTCCTAGTGGGAGGAGGAGATCAGCTTCCCCGCGTTAAGGCTTGGCTCAAAGAAAGGAACCTGCTCCCCCGGGTCGAGGTGAAGGGCTTCCTGCCGGATCACGTGGATGTGCTCAGGGAAATCTTGGCTTCTGAGATCGCTTTGTTGCCCTTGAGGGACGATCCCCGCGACTGGGCGAGGTGCTCTATGAAGCTCGTGGAATACCTCGCCTGCGGGTGCGCTGTGGTCGCCAGCGATGTTGGGGAAGCGAGATACCTCGCTAAGGACGCCGCCCTCCTCGTAGAACCCGAAAACCCAAGGGCGATGTCTGAGGCCATTCTCTCCCTCCTACACGACCCCTCTCGGCGGAGAAAGCTCCAGGAAAAAGCGAGGAACGTGGGTGAATCCCTCGATTGGAGAGTCCTAGCGGGCAAGGTGGAGCAGGTGTACGAAGAAGTGCTCTCCTCATGAGAGTTTTACTCGTCGTCCGTCCGTTCCCGGGCGAAGGAGGGGGGATGGGACGACACGCAGCCGACCTCATTCGGGGATTGCGCGACATCGAGTTCACCGTCGTAACCGCCCAACCCGGTGGTGAGCGTTTCGAAAACGCGAAAGTGATCAGCTTTGGCC
>CAYNNH010000104.1:0-2405 GCA_964398605.1 uncultured Nitrososphaerota archaeon
CCTATTGGGCGACGTGAGGAAGCGGCGGTGGCTGAAGGAAGAGCCTTTATGCCTCCTCTGCGGGCACTTGCACTTCTTCCCGAAAGTCCGCCTCGTGCGAGCGGGGAACGGCTTATTGTTGTGGTCGAGGGCGGGAGCGAGGAAGCCCGTTCTAATAGACCTAGAACGCCTTAGCGGGAAGATCGTAAAAATAAGGGGCTAGCCGGAGCCTCCTTCTGCTGGGGGCGATGTGAGGTAGCGTATGCACGCTTCGTGATACGTCCTCAAGCCTTCGATATAGAGGACCTCGATGAGGTCGAGCATTTCCCTGCGCTCTTGAAGGAACTTCTCCGCTTCGACCTTGTCGCCGCTCAAGCCCAACTTCTCAATGCTCCCCGTTATGAGCTCGTAGCCCAGCTTGGCGTGGGCGTAAGAGTGGAACTCCTCGACGGTCGTCGCCCTCTCGAGGGCTTCCTTGATGACGTTATAGAGGACTTCGTGGTGGGGCTGTAGCCCTTCCTGTTGCTTGGCGGCGTACCACTCCTCTAAGAGGGAGGAAATCCTCTGTTTTGCGTCCAAAATGGCTTTCTCCTCCGCCTCGAGAGCGATTCTACCCCCCGTTCTTCGGTACTCCTCGAGCAACTGGAAAACGCTCTTTTGGGACATCCCGTTTGATTTACCTCATCGCAAACTTAAAACTAATCCTTTGTCCTTTCACAACAAGAGCTTGGCAATCCTTGCGGCGAGACGGGGATGTTTCAGTAGCCTCAAGGCGATTTCCCGCACTTTTATGCCGTTCGCCAAGTTCCACACGTCCTCTCCGGTCAAAACGTCCGCCAGCATGTTGAAGTCTTCGTCTTTGAGTCTCAAAAGAGCCTTCTGGACCTTCAGGCTTTTCCGGATCCTCCAGCCGTACCGCTCCTCGAATCCCCTTGGATAGGCGGAGAGGAAGCGCTCGGACAAATCTCCTTCCTCGATTGCCCTAGCGGCCACCTTGCCCGCTATGCTCCCGGCGAGTATCGCGGCGTGGTTGCCTCCTCCCGTGACGGGAATGACTTGCCCAGCGGCGTCCCCGCAAATCATGACGCCATCGCCAACGACCTTTTCGACTTGCCCGCTCACGGGGACTGCCGCTCCCCCCTCCCTCATGGGCACCGCCCGCTCAAGCTCCGGCCTTCCCTCGACGAACTTATCGAGCCTTTCCTTCGAATGTCCCTTAAGGGAGCCCAAACCTACGCAGGCCGTTTCCTCGTCCCAAGGGAAAATCCAAGCGTAGCCTTGCGGGGCGATTTTCTCCCCGAAGAAGAAGTGCCCCACGCTAGGGTCATCGATGCGGCAGTTTGTCAGCACGTACTGATAGCAACCTATGAGGCGAAAGTTCTCCCTCCTGAAGAAGGAGCGAGCCACTACGGAAGCGTAGCCATCACAACCGAGGACGATGTGGCTTTTTACTGACTCGTCGCCTACTCGAGAAACGAAGAAATCCTCTTCACGCCGAACTGATTTGAGTTTTGAGCGAAGAGAAAAAGCGCCTCCTTTCTTCGCATAATCGCGCAGAAGGGCTTCTAACATCCTCTTTTTATCGACTATCATGACCTTCTTTCCGCCTATTTTTATTTCAACGGTCTTCTTGGGGTCGGGCATGTGGATCACCGCCTTGGTTAATTTGTTCCTAATGACTTTAGAGGGGATTTTAACGGGGAAATCGGCGATTCCTTCCGTGCTTATCGCTTCGGCACAGGGCTTTCTTGCCAGTTCCGCTTCCTTCTCGACAAGCAAAACCTCGCACTTACCCGCCAGCTCGACAGCGGCGCAAAGACCAGCCGGTCCCGCCCCTACGACGAGGACATCGAACTCCTCCACTAAGGACTACCCCAACGCATAACAACTGTTTTTCAATTCAATAGATGGAGGTCGCTTGACCTCTTTGGCTGCGTTTTTGGGTTTTCCCGAGCATCGAGGAAGCTGAAGAGGAGCTCAAGAAATTGGCCGGGCGGCTGAAGGGCGAAGACCCGCTCACGAAAGCCCTAAGAGAGGAGTGCCTAGCGTGGCTCAACTACCCCGATCCTGAGAAGTTCCCCGAAGCCTCGAAGCTCTACAAGGAAGCGGGCGACTTGGAATCCGCCGTTTTCTGCATGTGCGAAGCCTTCGATTTCTTGACGGGCGAAGAAAAGGAGTCCATCCTTCGGAAGTTGGAAGGAGTTCTCGAAAAACTGGGCCGGGCTTGGCGAAGGCGATGACATTAGGCCTCTTCATCAGGGCGAAAAGGGACATCAAGTACGTCAGGGAAAGCTGGGGCTTGGCGAAGGCCGTCCAAGATCCCGTAGTTCGCATTTACCTCCTCTACAATGCCTACGAATTCCTCGATCCTTCCGAAAGGGAAGAAGCGTGGAGCCTCTTGGAAGAAAGCGTGGAGAGTATTAACC
>CAYNNH010000105.1:0-2358 GCA_964398605.1 uncultured Nitrososphaerota archaeon
GTGTATAGGGCGAGCAATATGGCGGCTATGAGGACGTAAAATATCTCTTTGCCCACGGGCGCTGGGAGAATTTTGACGACTTTCACATCCTCCCCCGCCACGTTCTTAATTCTCTCTTTACTTTTGATTTTGTCGATAAAAAGGACTTAGCACGTCATCTCCTTTGTAGAGCTTAATGGAGATATCTAGGATTTTGACCACCGCACCTTCACGTTTGGTTCCCTTCGGCTTTTGTCGAAACTCATATCTACTGTTGTCGATGGAAAAAGTGTCCGTCTTCGTGGAAGGCTACGGGGCGTACATCCCGCGTTACCGCATACCTTCCTCGGAAATAGCCCGCGTCTGGGGTTACGCTGGCGCGCTTCCGGTGAAAGAGAAGGCGGTGGCGGGGCTCGACGAGGACTCGATAACCATGGCGGTGGAAGCCGCCCGCTACGCTCTCAGAAGGGCGGGGATATCGGGCGAGGAATTGGGCGCGGTGTACGTGGGGACGGAATCCAAGCCCTACGCGGTAAAGCCTTGCGCCACCATCGTGGCGGAGTGTCTGGGAGCTACCCCGAAGGTTAGGGCCGCCGATATTGAATTTGCCTGCAAGGCGGGGACGGAAGCGCTCAACGCTTGTTACGGGCTCGTGAAGAGCGAGGAAGTGGACCATGCGATGGCCATAGGAGTGGATACCGCCCAAGCCCAACCCTCGGACGCCCTCGAATACACGGCGGCTTCCGGGGCGGCGTGCCTCATCGTTGGGAAGGAAAAGGGCGTGGCGCGAATCGAAGGATGTGCATCTTACGTGACCGACACTCCGGATTTCTGGAGGAGGGAGAGGTCACCTTACCCCAAGCACCTAGCGAGGTTTACGGGCGCGCCCGCTTACTTCGCCCATATAATTGGAGCGGCAAAGGAGCTTATGGAAAAATTGGGCCTCGAGCCTAAGGACTTCGACTTCGCCGTCTTCCACCAGCCCAACGTCAAGTTCCCCTTGAAAGTCGGGAAGATGCTCGGCTTCGAAGAAAGCAAAATAAAACCCGGACTTCTCTCGGGCGAAATAGGGAACATATACGCTGGATCCTCCTTGCTCGGGCTGTGCAGAGTCTTCGATGAAGCGGAACCTGGCCAGAGGATATTGCTCGTTTCCTACGGCTCGGGAGCGGGAAGCGATGCCTACAGCTTCGTCGTTGAGGAAGACATACGGGAGAGGCGGAATCTGGCACCTTCGGTCGAGGACTTGATTCGCAGGCGCAAGGAGGTAGATTACGCGACTTACGCGAGGTATAGGCGCATCCTGAGGTGGTAAAATGGAAGCGTACATCCTAGGGGTGGGCTTAACTCCCGTTAAGGAACATTGGGACAAATCCCTCGAGGATCTCGCCTTCGAAGCTTCCATCCGAGCCCTAGAAGACTCGGGGTCGTACGACGTCGACGCCATCGTCGTGGGGAACATGTGTTGCGCCGCGTTCCAGGAACAAGTCCACCTAGGGGCGTTGCTGGCCGACGAGCTCGGAATGCCCGGCAAGCCCGCTTTCAGGGTCGAAGCCGCTTGCGCCTCAGGGGGAGTTGTCGCACATGTGGCCTGCTCCCTCGTCGCGTCGGGATTTTACGAGAGGGTCCTCGTAGTAGGCGTGGAGAAGATGAGCGACGCCATGACGCCGGACGTCACGAAGGGGATGATGATGGCCGAGGACAGGCGCTTTACCGCCCAGACGGGCATAACGTTCGTGGGGCTCAACGCCCTAGTGAAGAGGGAGTATATGCGCAAATACGGGGCGAAGGAGGAAGAAATAGCCCTCTTCCCCGTCCTCTGCCACAAAAACGCGGTTGGAGTGCGCCACGCCCAGTACCCCTTCCCCATCACGGTGGAAGACGTGCTCCGCTCGCCCTTGGTGGCGGATCCTCTCAGGCTTCTGGAGTGCGCGGGCATCGGGGACGGTTCTGCCGCCTTGGTCGTCGGTTCCGAGAAGGGAGAGGTGCGCGTAGAGGCTTCCGTTTTGAAAACCGACGTGTTTAGGCTCTACCAACGCGAGGACATCACCTCATTGGAAGCCGTTAGGGAGGCGGGAAACAAAGCCTTCAAGGCGTCGGGCTTGAGTCCGAAGGACGTCCAAATAGCGGAACTCCACGACGCTTTCTCCATTTTGGGGCTCGTGGAGCTCGAGGACCTAGGTTTTGCCGAGAAGGGAAAAGCGGCCAAAAAGCTCGAAGAAGGGTCCTTCGAGCGTAACGGAGAAGTCTCGGTGAACGTCTTCGGAGGGTTGAAAGCGAGGGGACATCCCGTTGGCGCGACGGGCGTCTATCAAATCGCGGAAGTGACGATCCAGCTGAGGGGGGAGGCGGGGAGACACCAAGTCGACGGGGCGGAAG
>CAYNNH010000106.1:0-2285 GCA_964398605.1 uncultured Nitrososphaerota archaeon
ACAGGAGGTACTGGAAGGGCAGGGGATTTCCCTCGGGGTCGATGGGGATGACCTCCGAGTCGACGATGCACGAATGGGCTTTGAACTGCTTCACTATTTCGACTATTTCGGGCAAGGTGGAGGACTTCTCCACCGCCCGCCTAGAGAAGAGCCAGACGCGGGTTCCCCACTTGTGTAGCTGGAGCCTGCTCCCGTCGTATTTGAGCTCCACTCGACACGGGAAAGAAACCTTGTCGGGCTCGTAGAGGTGGGCGAGCTGGGGAGGTACGAAGAAGCCGGGACGCATGCGCACGCCCTTTAAGTAGGAAGGACCCTTCCCCGCCGTGAGCAAGCCCTCCATGAAGCCTTGGATGCGGCAAGCCCTCTTGATGTCGTCGGGACTCAAGCCCATGGCCCTCGCCACGGCGGTGATGATGGTCCCCTCTCGGAAGCCCAGCTTCAAGTCCTTGAGGCAGAGCCTCGCCACGTACTTCGCCTCCGTCCTATCGCAGAAGGACAGCAAGCTACCCAAGTGCTGGATTCTTTCCACGAGTCCCTTCAGCTCGGGCAGGATGGTGATGGCGTCCTTCACTTCGAGAGCCCCGAGCACGTGCTCCCGCTCAGGCAACACTTGGAAAGCCACCTCCCCAACGTCCCCGTAATCGTGGAAGATGTCCAAGACCTCGTCCATGGCCCTCCCCGAAGCGTAGGATATGGCCCTCAGGATCGTTCCCTCGCCCACTTTGAGGGCCTCGTCGCATATCCTCCCCGTCAGGAAACGGATCTTGTCCTCGTAGCTCAGCTCCTTGACTTCCTTGATGAACTTCGCCATTTCCGTCGCCTTGCCCTTGCTACTGCGCAACATGGTGAGCCGATCGTAGAGCTCGGCGAGCTTGTAGAAGGGGAACGTGCGGTCGGGTATCCTCCCCCTCGAGATGAGCTCCACGAGGTAGAGGGGGACTCCGTACCTCCTAGAAATTTCGAGGGGCGTCAGGCGTTTCGAGAGTTCCCTAATCGCCCCTATCGCTCCGCCGTAACGCTGGGCGAGTTCCTCAAAAGTGACCTTCCCGATCCGCTTAAGACCCCGCGACTTCAACGACGGGCTTCTCCGGCTCCCTAGGCAAGGGCAACTTCACCGTGGGCCTTACGAACCCGGAGCGCGTTATTTCGATGGGGATCCTCCTCCGCTCGTAATCGCAGAGCCGGCACTCGAGGACGCGGACTATGCGGGCGAACTCCCCCCTCCGCATGCCGAGCTCTATCTGCTGGTCGAGCCAGTAAACCCTGCCGAAGTCGACGATGATGGTGCCGTCTAGGTTGTGGGCGAGGCCTAGACCCCCCGCCATGCTGTAGGAATCCCAAGACTCTTCCCTGCGCTGGTTGACGTAAAGGGCCGTGACGCCCTTCAGCTGGTTGTAGCGGCAGAGCTCCATGACGCGGTACTTCAACGCGCCCCGGTATTCTTCCAAGACGGTGACGGAGTCGATGATGGCGAGATCGATGTTGTAGGATTCGACGGCGTAGCGGTAGCTCTCGGCGAAGGTCTTCCACTCCCTGAGCTCGGAGCACGAAACCGTGTCCATGACGAACAAGTTCTCGCTCACCTTCGCCCAATCTATGCCGAGCTTCTCCGCCTTCTCGATCATGCGGGACTGGAGGTCGTAGCGTTCGGTGGCGCTCGCCCACGTGTCCTCGCTCGTGATGAAGAGGACCTTCTTGCCGTCGTTGGCGACCCTCAAGGCGATTTCCTCCATGAGAATGCTCTTGCCCGCTCCCGGAAGCCCCACGATGGCGAACTGCGCTCCGCAGGGAATTCCTCCGAGCAGGGATCCGTCGGGCTTGTAGAAGAGGTAGTCAAGCAAGGTGTGCGTCTTGAAGGGAACGAGCTCCTTGCGCCTCGCCTCCCTGGACACCTTTATGATGAATTGCTCCAGCTCCCTTTCCTTCTCGCTTATTTCCGTCTTCATGGGGGCTTCCGCGATTTCCCACTCGCTCGGAGGAGGCCCCCTTAGGGCTTCGGCGGTTTGCTGGATGCTCGCCGTGACGGCTTGGCTTATCGCGTTGGAGATGGAGGTGAGGGAAGCTTGGATGCTCTTCGCGACGGCTTCCGAAATTACTTTCACGAGCTCCTCGGGAATTTCCTTCCCCTTCTCGGACATCGCTAAAATGGGATTCGGGTAAAAAAAGCTAGTCGGCGACTCCGTTTTAGATTTGCAAAAGATTTTGTGCATATACAAAAAATATGTTTAAAAGTTAGGCACGCCTAACATTAAGTGCCCAAGACGAGGAAGCTCAGCGACCTTTCC
>CAYNNH010000107.1:0-2277 GCA_964398605.1 uncultured Nitrososphaerota archaeon
AGGGTTGGACGCTCTTCTGGAGAAAATAAGGGAGAAGCTCGGCGTGGAGGTCCCATCCTACATCGTCTAGCACATAACGTTCCCCCTTAGTTTCTCGATGATCCCCGTTAGGGACTTGAAATTGCGGAAAGGGATGACCGTTCGGGAGCTCGTCGAGCAATTCGAAACGTCGGGAGGCTTCGTGGCGAAGAAGCTCGCAACGGCTTGTCGCATTCTCGCCGAGATGATCCGCGATGACGATTGCGTTCGTTTTCTGTCCCTTACGGCGAACATCATGGCGACGGGGGCTAGAGGCGCCATCGTCGAGCTCTTGAGGAGGAAGCTCTTCGACGTGGTCGTGACGACGTGCGGATCCCTCGACCACGACGTGGCCCGCTCTTGGGGGGACTACTACCATGGATCCTTCCTCGTAGACGACGCCGAGCTGAGGAAGCGAGACCTAAGCCGCCTCGGGAACGTGATCGTGCCCTCGGAAACCTACGGGAAAGTCGTGGAGGAAAAGATGAAAGAGCTCTTCGCCGTCCTCAAAGCCAGAAACGTGGGGGAGATGAGCCCCAGCGAAGTGGCGCTTCTCTTGGGCGAGCTTATAGGAGAGAAATCCCCTAGGAAGGAGGAGTCCTTCCTCTATTGGTGCTGGAAAAATGAAATCCCTGTCATCGTGCCGGGCTTCGTCGATGGAGCCGTTGGGTGGCACTTCTGGTCCCTTGCTAGGCTGGAAGGAGTGAAGCTGAACCCCTTGAAGGACGAGAACAAGCTCTCGGACATCGTACTCACGGCGAGGAAAACGGGGGCCCTTATCTTAGGGGGAGGAATCTCGAAACATCACGTCATCTGGTGGAACCAGTTTAGGGACGGCCTCGACTACGCCATATACGTGACGACGGCCGTCGAATGGGACGGTAGCCTGAGCGGGGCTAGGCCCAGGGAAGCCGTTTCGTGGGGGAAGATAAAGGAAGACGCGAAAACTGCCATCGTAGAAGGGGACGTAACGCTCGTCCTGCCCTTAATGGTCGCCTACGTCATCGAGGAGCTGTAGCGAGGGCCTCCTTGACGAGCTTGACGTAGTCCCTTATGTCGTCCAAGGAGGGCCTCCCCTTCTTCGCTTCCCTGAACTTCTCGAGGGCTTTCGAAACGAGGGCCTCCGTTTCGGCGAAGATCATGTCGACCTCCGGTCCGACCTCGAAGGGTATGGCCTTCGGGAGTTCCTTCTTCTCGACGAGGTCCTTGAGGGCCTTGTGGATGTTCAAGTATTCCCTCTTCTCCACCGCCGAGGCCATTTTGAGCAATCTTTCCGCCCGCTCGAAAGCCCTCGGGTCGCCCTTGAGGAACTCAACGCAACAAAGCACTCCTTCTCTCATCTCGTGGAGGGGGATGGAGAGCTCCGACAACCTCCGGTAGATGCGCTCCAACTTCTCGACATCCTTTCGCTTCAACGCGTCCGACATCTCGGGCAACAATCCCGCGACTTCTTTCAGTTCGAGGTAAACGCGGGAGTAATCGGGGATGATGCGACTCGCCTTCTCGAAAGCTTCCTCGGAGCGGGACACGAAGTATCGCGCCCTTTCGCGATCCCCGATCAGTAGCGCTATGGCAGCAACGTTCGCGAAAAGTATCCCCTTCTTGTGGAAGCAAGCCATTTCCTCGTATATATTGCCCGTTTCTTCCGCGAAGGGCACGTACTCCTCCATTTTCACAAGCTTCCTAGCTATACCTTCGAGCATCGCCTTTCCGAGCAATTGATATTCCACGAGCTTTTCTAAGGGCGGGATGTCCATGCCTATGTATTTCTTGCAGACTTCGATGCACTCTCGCAAGTCTCGTTCGTCGCCTTGGAGGATGTAGCGGTAATAAAGGGCGTGGGCGGCGTTGTGCTCGAGCATTTCCTTGTCTCTCGGCGGTATGTCCTTGACCTCCTTTTCACATTTTTCCGCTGCCCTAATTACCTCGTTTATGAGAGCCAAAGCCTCGCCCTCGTCCTTCGTGCAATCGATGACGTTCAAGGCGTACGCGGTGAAGTTCCCGTAAGGCGGGACTAGGTACAAGGACGGGAGCCCCGATTCTTTGGTGAGGACTATCGAGTCGCGAGCGTTTTTCATGGCTAGTCGGAAATACTTCTCTTTTTCCTTCCTAGAAGGCGAAAATCTCGCCGCTATGGCGTAGAAGTTGGACAAGTTGCTTTGCATAACCCCCGCCCACCTCAGCTTTATTTCCTTCGCGATGGAAATCGCTTCTTCCAATTTCCTAGCTCCCTCCTCCGCCAGCTTCTTTCTCTCAGAG
>CAYNNH010000108.1:0-2161 GCA_964398605.1 uncultured Nitrososphaerota archaeon
GCCTTACGCGTCTTCTACGATGGTCGTAGGTACTACGGTTTCCAGAGACAACCCCACGTTCCGACCATTGAGGGCTTCATCTTGAGGGCTCTGGCAAAAGCCAAACTCGTAGAGGACCCCAAAGCGGCTAAGTATGGTGCCGCATCTAGGACGGACAGGGGAGCAAGCGCCCTCGCTCAAACCATCGCCTTCAACGCGGAGGACGCCTTCCCTCTGTCAAGGATAAACACGTTCCTCCCGCCGGACATTCGAGTCTGGGCCATCGCGGAAGTTCCCGACGACTTTGACCCTAGGAGGGACGCGATCTCTAGGAACTACGTGTACATATGCGCCCACCGAGGGGAAGACGTTTCCCTCATGCGCCAAGCGGCTTCCATGATGGTAGGCGTGCGGAACTTCTCCTCCCTGTGCCCCACCGTCCCCATTAAGGAGTTTAAGATGCGGATGGTCCACGTGAAGGCGGAAGGGGGCTTTCTGATCTTCAGATTTGTGGCCAAATCGTTCTTCAGGGGGATGATAAGGCGTCTCGTTTCCTGCTTGCTAGGGGTTGGACGGGGAGAAATTCGCCTAAAACAGCTGGAGGAATGGCTGGATCCGGAGTTCTCGGGCGAAAAACCGACCATAGCGCCCGTCCCCGCTGAGGGGCTAATCCTAGCGAATGTGAGCTACCGGGGCTTGTCCTTCCAAGCCGACGACGAAGAGCTTCACAAGGTCCTAAATTACTTGGAGAAGATGAGGGATCATTTCAGGCACATGGCTTTCCTCACGGAATTCTGCTTGAGGGAGCTAGGAACCAAATAAAACCTTCAATTCTTCGTCTTTGAGGTTGAAGGATCGGGCAATTTTCTTCTTCAAATCCGGGTCTTTCTCTACCATGAGCTTCAAGAGGGGCAAGTACTCATAGAAAGCCCTTTTGGAGGAAATGTGACAACGCTTCCCTATCTTCCTGCAAGCTTTGGCCAGCAATTCCCTTTGTTCCTTCGTCGCCGCCAGTTCTTTTATTAAGGTCGGGAAACGCATCTTCGCCCATTTGGGCTTGGACTTCTGCCTCGCCATGGCTACTCCCGCCGTCATCAAATCGAAAGCGTAGCGCAAGAGGTTCCACATTTGCTTCTGTCTCGCGATGCGCATGTAATAATCCGCCTTCGCGAGGGCCTCCATGACGCGCGCTAGGTCTTCGGGGTCGGTGATTTGCGAGGGGGCATTCTCGTATATCCACTGGAAGAACATGTCGGGGTCGAGGTCGGTGATGGCGAGGGCGCTCTTCGCGCCACGACACGTGGACGAGTAGAAGACCCTCCTGAGGGCATCGAATATCTCCTTTTTCCTATCCCTTGGGGGGATGAGCTCCACGTCCTTGACGGTTATCCTCTTCTTCCCTTCGGCTATGGCTTGCAGGTCGTTGAGGGCCGATCGCATATCGCCTTCGCACTTCTTCGCGAGCAACCTGAGCGCCGCATCGTCGGCCTGAATCCCTAACTTCCTGCAGAACTTCTTGAGATAGGCGACCACATCCCGAATTCCTAGGCGTTTGAAGGCGATCATCTCGCAGTACTTGCGGAGAGGGGCGAGCTTGGGGTCCCAAGCGTCGTTCGCTATGAGGATTATGGGATGCCTCGTTTTCTCGATGATCCTACATATCTCCCTAACGGCTCCCTTGTCCTGTGGGGAAATCCCGTCAATCTCGTCGAGCAATATGATGCGCATCCTCCCAAAAAGCCCCCCCGAAGAGCTTGCCATCCCCGACACCCTCCTTATGGCGTCAGCCGTCCTCCAATCGCTTGCGTTCATTTGTACGAGCTCGTAGCCTTTCTGCTTCGAGAGGACTTCGACGAGGAGGGTCTTCCCTATCCCCGGCGGACCCCAAATGAGCAATGCCCTCTTAGACGGGATCTTCCCCCGCTCCCATTTCGAAAGCCAAGCGAGAACCTGGGCGATGGCCTTCTTATTGCCCGCGATCTCTTCTACTCGCTGGGGCTTGTACGCCTCGACCCACGGGATGTGGCTCATACCCTCCCTAAGGCGCAGATCTTCGCCAACAGATAACTCAGCTGGATTTCCTCGTTCGCCCCTTGGGAAATCCGGAAGTCCACCTCTCCCAAAGCGTCCGCTATCGTTATTTTCATCCGCTCCGGTATGTCAAGCCTGAAAATCTCTTGGT
>CAYNNH010000109.1:0-2122 GCA_964398605.1 uncultured Nitrososphaerota archaeon
TCTTATAAGAAATCGGAATTTAAGGGTAGGTTATCTGGGAATTGTCGCTTGACATTGAGAGCTGAAACCTGAGGCCCTCATCGCCCTCCTCCTCCGGGCTCGGCCTTGGCTGGGACTGTACTCCAATATATGAATTACGAAGCGGCCATTCCCGTGCTTGGCCCCCGCGCCCAAGCCTATCTCCTTCCCCGCCCTCCCTAGGGCGAGGATGAACCGTTTGCAGAGGTTGTCGGGGACTTCCACGACGAACTCGAGCTCGAAGGTGGAGTCGATGCACTCGAAGGTTTCTATGTGCTTGACCGACCCGTTCCCGTCGAAGATGGGCCTCTTCTCGAGGATGGGCTTCTTGGGTATGATGATCTTCCCTCCCTCGATGACGAAGCGCCTCCCCACCACGGGATCCGCCTTGGTGACGATGGACTCGATCCACCTCTGCTTGATGTAAGGCTTTCCGTTCGCGTCCCGGGGGAAGGCCCGGTCGGTGTGGGGGTCGGTTATCCACCCCTTCTCCATGAAGTAGCGGAGGCGGTCCTGGGAGATCCTGGGGGCGATGATCTCCGTGTCGGGGATGAGCCTTATCCTAAGCTTCATGCCTCACCACCCTGACGGGGAGGATGAAGATGGTCAGGTCCCCCTTCGTGGCCGTGAAGAAGTTCACCCTGAAGCCGCAACCGATCGTGGAGACGCTACACAGCCTTATCCTGAACCCCTCGGAGGCCAGCTCCTCCAGCTTCCCGGGCTCCATGCGGACGAAGCGGACTTTCTTGAACTTGAAGCGGAGGAGGTGGCCCGCGAGGGATTCCATGAACCCCTCCACCATGAGCCTCCCTTCCTTCAAGTTCCTGCGAACCGCCTCGAAGACGGCGTCCTCGAAGACCCTGTAGACGACGGCCCTCGACCACCCCTCCTTTGCCTGTTCCGAGATGGGGACTTTGACGGCGACCCAGTAGCCCTTCTGATCCCTCCCGTAGCTGTAGTCGACCCCCTCGATGGCCCCTGCCCTTTGCATGAAGGCCTTGAAGGTGGAGACGTCGTGGAGGGTGAAGACCCTCTTGACGAAGCACTCCTCGAACTCTACAAAGGGCTTCCAGAGCTTGCGACGGCTGAGTTCTCGCTCTATCTCGCTGATCTCGCTCATTACGTCGACGCCGAAGATGGGCTCGACTAAGCGAAGCCGGAATTCCTTCCACTCAAAAAATGGGGGTAATACTTCGCTCATTATGTGGCGCTATCCTGCGGCGGCGGACGGCGATGAAACGACGTTAGCCCCTGAGTCGCCGGTCGAGAAGGGGAAGGGCTCGTAGGGCCCCGGAGGATCCTGGGAAGGGTCGTCGTCGGCGAAGGCCGTCGGGAAGATCGCTAGGAAGCTCACTAGAATCAGCGCAAGCAGGAGGCACGCGATGATCCCCTTCAGGTACGCCTTCATCTCAACAAAAGCAATCCGGGTTCTCCGCGCTTTATAAAAACCACCGATGAGGGCTTTCCTTAGTTTCGTCGGTCATCAAAGGCCCGTCGAATTCTTCCCATTCTCGCTCAATCGGGAGATGTTATCATCATCGCCCCTAGAAGTGTAGTATTACTCGAACTCCCTAGAACCCAGCGTCCCCCGTATAAGATCGAATGAATGTCTAGACGCAAAAACGTCAACTAAGTAGACCAATACTTTTGAAGGAGCTTTGGAACTCAAGAAGGGAATGTTGCTTTCCTCTTTGGCCCTAAGGAAAGCCTTTCTAAGGGGAACCCTTGACAAAGACGAAGCAGTCGCCCTCTTAGGGGAGCTCATCGGGGGGAGATTACACAAGATCCCCTCGTCAGGATTGACGGCCGAGAACCCGAGTTACTGGCCTGCGCCCGCGCCATCGACCTTTCTCGGGAATTCGAGAAGATAGCGCACATCAAGACAAAGAAGGAGAAAAGGAAGTTCTGCGAGGAATTTAGCAAAAAGCTCGTTTGCCTTCACTACCACAGGGCCGGAGAGGGGAATCCGAATCTCGGCGACATAGAAACCCATTACCGCCAAAGCCTTGACGAATTCGCCAAGGAGCGCGAGGAGTACGCAAGTTATCTTTCCTCCTTCTTCGGCCCCATAAACCTCAGCTTCGTAAGCCTCTTCAACCCCTTC
>CAYNNH010000110.1:0-2083 GCA_964398605.1 uncultured Nitrososphaerota archaeon
GTGGTGGTCGATTGCATGTGGGGGGCTACTTCCTTGCTAGCTCCTCGCATTTTCCGCTCTCTCGGCCACGAAATCTACGCCATTAACGCCCTTCCCGATGGCAGGTTCCCATCTGGTAAGCCCGAACCCCTCCCGGAAACGACGGAAGCTCTGCAGAGGGCGGTGCGAGAATTGGGCGCTGACGTGGGCTTCGCTTACGATGGGGATGGAGATCGAGCGATAATCGTGGATGAACGCGGAACCTTCGTTCCCTTCGACGTTTCCTTAGCCAAGATGGCGGAGTACTACGTGAAGCTGGAAGGCGGAGGTTGCGTTGTGACCCACGTGGGGGCTTCGCGCTCGATCGACCAATTGGTCGAGGAAGCTGGGGGCGAGGTCGTGAGGACGAGGGTAGGGGACGTTTACATCGCCCACGAAATGAAGAAGCGAAACGCCGTTTTCGGCGGAGAGCCCTGCGGAGCATGGATACACCCGTCCTTCCACATGTGTCCGGACGGGATCCTCTCCTCCTTGATGGTCCTCAAAATGATGGAAGAACTAGGCGAACCAGCTTCCCAACTCTTCTCGGGAGTTCCCCGCTTCTCCACCCGCAGGACTTCCCTAAGATGTCCCGAGGAGAAGAAGGAAGCTACCATGGAGAGGGTGAAGGAAACCTTGCCTTCCTTGGGCTCCCTGAGGAGGACGATCGACGTAGACGGAATTAGGTGCGATTTCGAGGAGGGGTGGGTGCTCGTTAGGCCCTCGGGGACCGAGCCCCTCATCAGGATAACGGTGGAAGCCTCCGACGATTCTTCTGCGGAACGCTTAATGGAGAAAGCGATCGAAGTCGTGAAGTCGGCCATCCAAAGCTAGTTTTTTTCATGGGCTTCTATTTTAGATGAAAGCCGTAGTTCTCGCCGCAGGGAAAGGAGAGCGCATGCTCCCCCTCACGGAAACGCGCCCCAAGCACATGATCAAGATATGCGGGAAACCCTTGCTCGAACACCTCCTCCTTTCCATCAAAGAAGTGGGGATCGAAGAAGTCCTCCTCGTCGTCCACTACATGAAAGAACAAATCGCGGAATACTTCGGAGACGGCAAGGAAATCAAGATGCGGCTATCGTACGCGGAGCAGGAAGGAGTTTTGGGGACGGCTAACGCCGTGTCGTTGGCCAAAAACTTCGTCGGAGACGAGCCCTTTCTGCTGATCTACGGGGATTTGGTGGTACACGCGAGCGAGATAAAGAAAGTACTCGAGGCGTTCAAGGAGAAGGACAAGCCGATAATGGGGGTAGTCCCCACCGAGCATCCGGAAAGATACGGCGTGGTGGAGGTGGATGAGAGCGGGAAAGTCCTCGACGTGGTCGAGAAACCTTCCAAAGAAGAAGCCCCGAGCAATTTGGCCAACGCGGGGATTTACGTCCTCACGGACAAGATATTCCCTCTTCTCGAGAACGTTCCCAAGTCGGAGAGGGGCGAGTACGAGATAACGGACGCTCTGAGGTCGCTAGCGAGGGAGGAGGGAATGTACGTTGCCCAGCTAGACCACGATAAGTGGCTCGATGTCGGACGCCCTTGGGATCTGTTTGCCGCCACGAAGATCATCCTAGACTCCATGGAACCGTCGTTGGACGGCTTCATCGAGGAAGGCGCCACTTTGACGGGGAAAGTGGTCGTGGAAAAGGGAGCGATCGTCAGGAGCGGGGCCTACATAGAAGGCCCTTGTTTCATAGGATCCGGTAGCGACATAGGCCCCAATTGTTACATACGGCCTTATACGAGCATAGGACGCGGAGTGCGCATAGGGAACGCCGTGGAGATCAAGAACAGCGTCATAATGGACAACTCGCACATAGCGCACCTTTCCTACGTTGGGGACAGCGTGATAGGGGAAAACTGCAACCTCGGCGCCGGGACCATAACGGCGAACTTGCGTTTGGACGAGCGAACGGTGAAGATGGTGGTCAAAGGGGAACTCGTCGACAGCGGTCGGCGTAAGTTGGGGGCAATATTGGGAGACGGAGTTAAGACGGGAATTCACGTTTCCTTCATGCCAGGCGTGAAGGTGGGATCAGGGGCTTGGATAGGTCCTAACGTTGTCGTG
>CAYNNH010000111.1:0-2062 GCA_964398605.1 uncultured Nitrososphaerota archaeon
CCGAGCTTTTTTAGCGGTTGCTCGTGATCCGTGAGGTTCCTCGCGTCGAAGCCGTGCTCGACTAGGAAATCCCTCAGAGCTCTATCCCTAAGGCCCCGTACCCTTCCGATAAGCCCTCGACCTTTACTCGAAGCTCGGCAATAAGTAGGTCGAGTCGAGGAGCGCATCAAGGGCCATAAAGAGCACCTGCTCCCTCTCGGATTCCGCCTCGAATTCCTCCACGGTCGTCTTGGCCCACTTCCTAGTCCTCAGGGCGAGGGAAAGGGGATCCGGCACGAACTCTAGGGTGAGCTTGTCGTCGTCCACCCTAATCAGAACTCTATCGCCTTCTTTTATGCCGAGTTCCTTCATGACGCGCTTCGGCAGGTAGATCGCTCCCTTCTTGCCCACCTTAGCTGTTAAGATCTGACTTGACTTCATTATCAGATTTGAAAAATGCCAAGTTTTGATAATATGCCCGGTATATTCAACGAATCCGGCCATGTTTCTTTAGTAGTTTCGATTCTTGCCCTCGTAATTTGGAATTGCTTAGGCACTTGTTTTGCTCGTTTGTCGAGGATAGGTGAATTACATTTAAGGTAAACATGGATAACCTATTGATGGATACGGTATTCATCGATCGAGACGAGGAACTTAATCGCCTCGCGTCCGTAAAACCGCCAGCGATTGTTCTCGTAAAGGGACCAAGAGGGATCGGAAAAACCGCCCTCCTAAAGGAATTTTGCCGCAGGCTTTCGCAAGAGGGCAAAAAGCACGTGTACGTGGATTGTCTTAAGGTTCTAAGGCCTCGGCAACTCGTAGAAGAAGCGATCGACTGGGTCGCTTCTTGGGAATTGAGGTTGCCCGAGAGGCCTGAAGTTCTGAGGCGAGCCTATCGAGCCCGGAGGCCTGACGAGGCTTTGGAGACCTTTTTCAGATTCTGCTACGATATAGGGGTCGACGTAGCGATATTGGATGAGTTCACTACCCTTATAAGGCGTTTTTCGAGGAGGAGACCTTACGCCTCTGCGGACGAAGTAGCCTCCCACATGAGGTCGCTTATGGAATCCTTCCCCTGCCTTTGGATCCTTTGCTCCACCTCGATGGAGGACGTATACCAGCTCTGCGAGAGCGCGAGAAAGCCTTTCGCTAGGGCGATAGACATAGCATTCGAAGTCCTTCCGTTGGCTTTTCGTGACATCGAGAAGCTGGTTCGCTCCGTCAACCCGCGTCTTGATGACGAAAGCGTGAAGATTGTTTCGTTGGCGAGTTGCGGGAACCCCTTTTACGCGAAAGCTTTTGCTTATTCGTGTCTTCCCGGGGAAGAACCGAAAGCTTCCGTGAAAAGGACTCTGGAAGCAGGAGCGATTGGACAGTACTTTGAGGCCCTATTTGCTTCGTTGTCTCCCCCTGAGGCGGATGTGGCATCACATATTGCCATGGGTTACCGGAGATACCGGGACTTGGAATTGGAGGACATCCTCGACTTGCCTCAAGCCCTAAGGGGGTTGATGCGGAAGGGACTCGTGGGGAAGACCGTCTTGTCGAGGAAGCACATCATTTACTGGCTGAAGGACAACGCCTTCGCCTCTTGGCTCGCAATGAGGGGAATTCCCGGTAAGGGCTCTTGGCCTTTCGAGAAGGTCTGGGAGCAGTACTTGGGCTTTCAAGGACATTTCGCCCGTTTCCTGAGGTCGTTGTCAAAACCTAAGGAAATTCAGGGAGTCCGTCTGGGACCCTATAAGGATGTAAGAGTAAAAAGAGAAGCTGTCCACGCGGCTGGAGAAAGCAGAGACCTCTTCTATTGTTCATACGAACCGAAGAAACCCCAGAGGGATCCCAATCTCGAACGCCTTTCCGAGAGGAAATTCGTGGTCTTTTATCACCAGCCCACAAAGGACCTTAGAACCGCCTTAGAGAAAGAAGGATATCGAGTGCTCGTCCTCGAAGCTCGGCGCTTCAGCTGAACAATTAAGCTCCTCGGGAAGAATGTAGATGCGTAAGAGGGGCTTCGACGTCGAGAGGGAACTCGTTCGTCGCTTCAAAGAAGCGGGAGGCTTCGCCTTGAGGAGCCCTGCGAGCT
>CAYNNH010000112.1:0-1785 GCA_964398605.1 uncultured Nitrososphaerota archaeon
CCAAAGAACTCGCCGTTCGATTTCTCAATTACGCCATTTTATGTGATTCGTGGGAACTCGAAGAACTCGTCAGGGAGTACGTGACCTTAGCTTATACCAACCACAAGAACCCTAGGCTCTTCAAGCTTCTGCTGAGGTCTATGGAGAATTGCGAAGAGTGCAAGGAATTCTTTGTTTGTCGCGGTCACCTTGACGCGGCCATTCTCGTTTCTTCGGACTACTTGGACGTGAAAGAATACCCGACACTCCGCCAAATTCTTCCGGTGGACAAACTACTCGAAGCGATCGACTTCGAGGTTTTCTACGGCCTCTACTTTTTCCTCACTCAAGATGCGAAAGGGCACTTCAGGTTGTGGCGCAGACCTTTCGGTTCTCTCCCCGAAGATCTACAAGAACCCCTCTTGGACTTCTTGGCGAGGAAAGGACTCCTTAAACCCATAAAGTACCGGTGCGATTGCCTAGAACCGCCCAATCCCTACGCTCGTCTATTAGCCGCTCTTTGCGCGATATCCCCCGATCGCATACGCCACGTAGAAGTCGACAGCGGAGGAAACCTGTTCGTAGAAGTAGTCGTGGAAAGGCAAGTTTCGCTCCTGAAAGTCGGTTCGTTTTCCATCGAGCTCGAAACCCCCGAAGGTTGCGTAAAGGTCGAATACGTTGGTTCTCCGAACAGCCTAGGAAGCTTGGGCGATTACGATGGCATCCCTCTTGTAGGCGATGAGGCTTTCGAGAGTAGCTACGAATTCCCCTTGGTGGAGATAAGGCTCGGGAAGCGGACATGCCACCCCGCCCTTCCCCACCGATCCTTTCCGGGGCGGCAGGTGTGGAAGAATATCGTGAAGTCCGCCGTGCAATGGCTCGAAGAGAGGGGCTTCTCGGTGGCGAAGTTGATATCGCACAACATCGCCCAAGAGTTGCTCGACCGCGGGCTTGCTGGAAAGCGGAGAATTGTCTAGGTTGGTAGCGGACCTCCCGAACTGGGGACCAGTGGAGGTGACATCGGACGAGCTGTACTTGTTGCGCGAAGGGAAGCGACTCGAGATTCCGAAAGAACTCGCCTCCCGCTTCCTGAACTACGCGCTCTTCAAGGAGAAATCCGGCGATGGGTTGGTAGGCATCCTAGATACCACCGTCCTCCTCGTCCACGCCTACCACAGAGAGCCCCGTTACTTCAAGCGCCTAATGGAGTCCGTGGAGCGTTGCCAAGTATGCGATCGCTACTTCCTTTGCCCCACACATTACATCGCCTTCTGCGCCATAGCGGGCCCGTTAGAGTCCCACGACTTCCCGAACTTCCGGCTCATTAAGCCGCTCGCGGTGCGCGACGTTCCTCCGCTCATCCTCGCTCAAAACGAAAAGGGGGAGTTCTGGTTGTGCATGTCCGCTCCCGAGGTGGAGAACGTTTTGCTGGAGTTCTTCGCCGAAAAGGGCCTCCTCAAGCCCCTACGCTATCCTGGCGAGTACATCGTGCCCGGCGACCTCCTGTACTTACTGGACTACAACTACGAAATACACCACGTCAGGTGGGAGAGCACGGAGAGTTGTACGTGTGGACTTTCATCGGCGATTGCGTTTGCTGTTTCGTATTCGATGTTTTCGGCATGGAATTGGTGGTCGATGGGAAACGCGTGAGGGTGTCCTTCGTCGACTGTCCGAAGGAGAGCATCGGGGATTTCTCGAAGGAAGAATGGACGATTTTTGACTCGGAAGTTCGGGAAGCGTTACAGGAGCTGGCTTTCACGGGCGAATTTCCCTTGGTGGAAGTCGCCGAGAGGGAGCGGAAAC
>CAYNNH010000113.1:0-1781 GCA_964398605.1 uncultured Nitrososphaerota archaeon
TTACCATAGTTTCCTCGAGCGTGCCGGTAGGTTCGTCGTATCAGGGTCAGTTCGATGATTGGCTCGAGGCCGTCGCCTGGATGAGGGACAACCTTCCCCAGAACGCCGTCGTGGCGTGTTGGTGGGACTACGGCTACTGGGTTTCGATACCCGGCAACCGTACTTCCCTAGCGGATAACGGGACAGTTAACACCACGCAGATAGCTAACATAGCTCGGATGTTCCTATCTCCGGAGCCCGCCGCCGTAAAGATTCTATATGTGTACAAGGCGGGCTACGTGCTCGTCTTCACCACGCTTTCTAGGCGCATGACTTACGGGGATGAAGCGAAGTGGCCGTGGATGGCGCAGATATCGGGCATGACGGGAAGGAACACTACTGTCCTCGTCGACCCAGACCTGAGGAAGCAGAACCTTTACCTTCCGAAGAAGGAATTTGTCCTAACCAAGCTCATCATTTACACGGCTTTCGGGGAAAGCCGGTATAGGGACATTTACCACGAGGACAAGCCCACTTACTTCGAGGCAGTCTTTATATCGTCCAACAGGATGGTCGGGATTTTCAGGGTCGACTACGAAAAGGCGAGGGCCGACGGCATTATCTAGCTGATATAGCTGGGCAACTTCCCCCTCAGCTTGAGCCTGCTCGAGAGGTCTCTCAAGAAGTGTTCCCTCCTCCCCTTGGCCTCCTCAATCTCCTTCTCTAGGAGCGAGAAGTCGAGCTTCAGGGAAAGCAATTTACAGAGAATTTCTAGGACCGATTTGGCGGCTTCGGGGTCCGTAGCGTAGCCCCGAGTTTCCCCCAGCAGGACGAGGCCATCTATGCCGTAGAGCTGAGCGATCGCTAGGAGTATACCCGCCATCCCCACCACAGGCGTACCAGCGGCTGGCCTTAAGTGGGCCTCCTTCATGATCTTGCTCCCCCATTCGCCCACGAAGGCTGCAAAAACCTCTCTTTTCTCCCCCTTGCAGGGGGAGCGGAACCCTGCGAGGGCGATCATTCTGTTTATTCCGAGCTTTTTCGCAAACTTTATGATCTCTTCCGACATGGTGTAATGGCCTTCTAGGCTCTCTGCCTGACTATCGCCGGTGAGGAGAACGATGTCGGGCCCTTCATCCCTTTTAACGTAGTAGAAATGGCCTTTGAGTAGGCGAACCCGCCCCGTACCATCGACAAGCACGTAATAGGGGAGGTGATAGGAAACGAGTTCGGCGAACTTTTCGGCCCCTAGGGCTTCTATGAGGAACTCAACAGCTAGCTTCCCGACATAGCCAGCCCCTGGTAGGCCGCTAATGAGTATGGGGTTCTTGAGCGATACTTTCTTCAGCTCGTTAATCCACGTGTCCATCCTTCACCTTCCACATTCTCCGATATTTGCCGTATTTGTCGTTAAGGCGGAACTTTGGAGGGTAGGGCGAAACCGTCTTCTCGCCGCAGATGGGGCAAGACTCCCTGAGAGTGTAACGTCCGCACCTAGGGCACTTTTTGAGAAGCTTAGGCATGCTTGAGTCGCTCAAAGGAGAACTCCCCCTTCCCCTTCATGGACTCCTCCACGACGGACACCACCGTCCGTAAGGCTTTCTCGGCCTTTTTGTAGTCATCTGCAACTATCTCCAGCGCGTACTTCGGAGCCCCATCAGCATAGATCTTCACAGATGTTCCTTTGGGCAACTTGGCCCTTAGGGCTTTGGCAAGGGCCTCCCTGATAATGTCAACGCCGTTGGGGAGGAAGCTTCTCAGCTTGAAGACCCCCCTTATTCTCGCCTCGGGGAGTCGTATGT
>CAYNNH010000114.1:0-1754 GCA_964398605.1 uncultured Nitrososphaerota archaeon
GGTCGCAGATACCTCCGGGTAGCTTCGTCTGTCCCTATTGCGGGAGGAGGCTAGCCCAAGGAAGACAGGCTTACTGGCGCTAACCTCCCTCTTTTTCCCCAGCCACGGCCCTCAAGCGGGGCATGAGGAACTTGTGTCCCCGGTACTCGACCTCCCTGAGCAACCCTCTCTTCAGCAGGTTTTGGAGGACTTCCTCGGCATCGAGCCCTTTCTTCGCTAGGATGCGCAAAGCGTAATCCGTCCTCAACGGATGGGAAGTGGTGAGCGAAAGGAGCTCCCTCTCGATGTCGCCGAGCAGGGTAAAATCGGGCTTTTCGTACTCGACCAAGAGAAAGACGCGGTTTCCGAGCTTTCTCCTGAAAAGCTCGTAAACGGACAAAACCCGCTCTTCGGGCGGAGGGCGTACCCAAGGCTCCGCGGGAGGGCGTATGGGGATCGAGATGTACGCCTTCTCGGGATCGAGTTCTAGCAAAAATTCCACGACGGATTCGGCATTCGAAATCCCGTCATTTACGCCGTCCACGAGCATGGTCTCGGTTATCAAGGTTCCTCCATATTCCTCAGAGAAATCCAGCATGCCTTCCCTCACTTCCCGCAAGCTCAGGGACGCGTGAGGTCGGTTCACCTTCCTGAAAAGCTCCTCGCTCCCCACGTCGACTTTGAGGGAAACCACGTCGAAAGGCATGAGGTCTTCGCGCACGTCTTCGCGGAAGAGGAGCGTGCCGTTCGTCAGAATGGCCAAAGGCACTCCCGCGTCCTTGAGAACGCTCGCCACTTTTCCCAAGTTAATGTCCAAAGTCGGTTCTCCGCTGGGAACGAAGGAAACCACGTCGGGCTCGGTGGCTTCGAAGACTCTGATGACTTCTTCGATCAGTTTCTCGGGCTCGTAGAACGCTCTCCTTTCGACCGTTAGGTTCTGCGTCCGACCGGCTTGGCAGTACACGCAAGAGCAAGTGCAGGTTTTCCCCTCCAGATTGTTAACGCCCAGCGATTTCCCGAGCCTTCTCGAGGGAACGGGGCCGAAAGTGCGGTTCCGCTCGGTCAACATACTTGTATGCCATAGCACAAAAATGCCGCCCGAAGTAAAGTGATGGCCAGAGTCGTCATCCTCGTCGACAACGAACCTTCGCCGGGGTTGGAAAGCCGTTGGGGCTTTAGCGCGTACGTCGAAACCGACCAGTGGAAGGCCCTTTTCGATTCCGACACGGACCCCCACGCCTTGGAGCACAACGCCCAAGCCCTGAACATCGACCTCAGCAGATTGGACTTCGCCGTCCTCAGCCACTTCCACTACGACCACGTGGGCGGTTTTCCCTGCGTGGGAAGGGCCTCGCCCGGCCTGCCCGTCTACACGCCCAGAGGGAAGGGGCGGTTGGAGGAGTGGGGTCTGAAGCCCGTACCTTGCAAGGAAAGCCGAAGGATAGCCGAGAAAGCTTGGGTGATCGGCCCCCTAGGAAGGTTCTTGCCCGAGCAAGCTTTCGCCTTTGAAACCGAAAAGGGGTGGGTTTTGCTCGTCGGCTGTTCCCACCCGGGAGTGGACAAGCTAGCCGAGGAAGCCGTGAAGGTGGTCGGCGGATCCCTCCACGCCGTCATAGGAGGATACCACTCCCCGCCCCTCGAGGCCTTGGATAGGCTGGCGGAGCTCTGCGAGCTCATTTGCCCCATGCACTGTAGCGGGAGCAGGGCGAGCGAGTACGTGAAGCGCAAGTACCCCTCCAAGTTCGACGAAGGGCGCACGGGGACCGTCTTCGAGT
>CAYNNH010000115.1:0-1591 GCA_964398605.1 uncultured Nitrososphaerota archaeon
AGTTCTTCGCTTCTATGATCCCCGCTTGCTTGAACATGGCGCGGTAGAGCTCGTAGGTTCCCGCGAGGCAGCCCGTGTGGGAAGCGGCCGCTTTCGATCCCTCCCTCGTTCTCCCCGCTTTCAACATAACGATGGGCTTCTTCGGCGTCACCCTCCTCGCGACTTCCATGAACCTTCTCGCGTCCCCCAATCCCTCCACGTAGACGGCGATAACCTTCGTGCCGGGATCCTCCGCCAAATACTCTATGAGGTCGGCCTCGTCCACGTCACAACGGTTGCCGTAGCTCACGAACTTGCTCATCCCTATGTGCTCCGCCCACTCGAGCATGGTGCAACCGAACGTGCCGCTTTGGGTTATGAAGGAAATGGGCCCTTTCTTGGGCCTCACCATGCGATCCCTCGATTGGAAGAACGTGTCGAGCTTGTTGTCCGCGTTGAAGACTCCTATGCAGTTCGGGCCTATGATGCGCACCCCGTACTTCCTCGCTATCTCCACCATCTTGCGCTCCGCATCGGCGTACTCTCCGCCCAGTTCCTTGAAGCCCCCCGAGATGACGACGACGTTTTTGGTGCCTTTCTTCCCGCACTGTTCCACGACGGAAGGGACCACGTGAGCGGGAAGGACGATTACGGCTAGATCCACGGGCTCTGGAACGTCCAGTATGCTCGGGTAGCACTTCAAGCCGAGTATCTCCTCCGCCTTCGGGTTGATGGGGTAAATGCGCCCCCGATACCCCGATTCGAGGAGGCTCTTGAGGATGATGTGCCCCAACTTCTCGGGCTTCGTCGAAGCCCCTATGATGGCGACGGACTCCGGGTAGAAGAACTTCTCGAGGTCTTCTCGGGGCATCTCTGAAAGACTTAACCGCTTTATTAAACGTCCAGCTCCTCGGGATCGAAGCCCTCCGACCGGTAAAGCAGTACCCCTTCCTTCAAGGCCTCCCTCAAGAACCAGTTCCCCTTCCTCAAGGATCTCTTAGCTTCTTGCAGGCCGAAAACCGTAACTTGGACGTCGACGTCCTTGACGCAGTACATGGCAGATCGGCGTTCCTTCCGAGGGGGTTCCCGGGTTATGAGCAACAAGTCTATGTCGCTCATCCCCCGAACGAATTCCCCCTTCGCTAAGGATCCCGTTAAGAAGATCGCTAGGGGCGAGTACTCCTCGACGAGCTCGTCCAATAGGGCGAGGAATTCTTCTTCCAGATCCCTCGTCCCCGGTTTATCAAACAGCTTCTTCAACGCTCCTCCTCACGAAATCGAAGATGTTCTTAGCTAGCTCGATGGCTTCTTCGGCGTCCTTCTCATCGTAGTATTCGAAAGGCGCTCCTTCAGGCCAAACGTTCGGATACCTCGTCATGACGTAGAAGCGGTCGAGCTTCTTCCCCGCCCTCCGCAGATTCTCGTCCACTTTGATGCCGTATTCCTCGGTTTTCTTGAGCAATTGGTAAATGCTGTGGGTGGGCTCGTATTTGCCTGCCCGCTTCATTATGAGCGCCTTAAGGGACTTCTCCGCGGCTTGTTGGGCGAAGAAACAAGCTTTGGAGAATTTGCCCAATTTCTTGAGGGCTATGGCGGCCGACAAGTCGTCCTC
>CAYNNH010000116.1:0-1577 GCA_964398605.1 uncultured Nitrososphaerota archaeon
GTTCCCACTAAGTTGTAGTTCTTCGTTTTAGGATGGACAAGGGGCTCCCCCAGCTCAAGTTCGGGTACTCCGACGATTCTTTCGAAAAAGGGCTTTGCATGGCTGACGAAATCCGTTAAGCTTACCTTCATCCATCGTGTAGGCTCAATTCCATTTAAGATCCCACGTGAGATTCAAACTGAGCTCTACACGACGAAAACCCTTATCCCCGTGTCCACCTCGCACGCCTCCACGTCCTCGGGCTTCGCCTTCTCGCAGACGATCGCGGCTTTCGGCGTTTTCCCTTCCTTCTTCCCGAACAGCCACCGGTAGACGACCACCTGCCCTATCGCGTCGTAGTTGAGAGCCTCCTCCACCTCGATGACCCAGCTCCGGCAACCCTTCTCGTGCGCCACCACGTCTATTTTCCTCCCGTCTACGGGGCGCTCCGTGTCGAAATCGTCCAAGCCGAGCTCTCCCGCGTACCTCTTCCAGAACGCCCGGAAGATCCGATCCTCCTTCTCCGACATGAGCGGGCCGCGTCGTGGCGGGGGCAGAGGTCTCCTCCGAGCGTAGTCGCACACCTCGAAGAGTGGACAGCAATAGCATCGGGGATCCTTGGGCCTACAGTATCCCATGATCGCCGGCCTCGAGAGCACGTAGTCGTACTTGGCGGGATCCTCCGGGTTTATTTCCCGCATGAAGTCGCTGACCCTGAGGACGCTACGCCAGTTCTCGCTCACTTTGAAGCCCAGCAGGTTCCCGAACGCCCGCCCTATTACCCTCGCCACTCCTTTGTCCAGCGAGATCAGGAGGTTCGACGGGTCCACGAACTTCCATAACCGCAAGTCGGGGTACGGTCTCGCCATCCACCTGAAGAAGAGGCACAACCTCTTGAGAGCGGAGCCGCCGCGTGGATTTGGAGCGAAGAGGCCGATGTACTTGCAATTCTCCTTATTCCGCGGCTTATACCCCTTACAGTAACCGGGGCACGGTCCCTTCCTCAGCTCCAGCAACAACGACTTAATAGCGTAGGCGACGGGATTTTCACCGGCGGGAGCGCTCTCATACCTCTCCCTTACGAAGTCGCCTAACTTCTCATATTCGCCCAAAAGGGAGGACAAGGAGTCGAAGAAGCACAGCAAGTGTCCCACTTTGAGGAGGCGATGCTGGAACCCCCGTCCTCCAGACCACTCGAAAGAAGTCAGCACGTCCTCGGCTAGGGAAGCGTCCTCGACGAGGTCCCGGAAAGGCAATTCCCGCGACGAGAGTTCGAAGACCAGCCCCCGTAGCATCGGAAGGAGTCGCCGAGTCACCGAAATTTGGAAGTCGACGGTGGCGCAGAAGAGAGCCCAAAGCTCCTTGTCCGCTAAGTCGGGAGAGCGGGCGCAGTACTCGATTACGGCGCCCAGCACCGAAGTCTTCATGTGGAGGTCGTGCTCCACGAAGCGGTCGTACGCGGAGTCCAAGCATCCCCTGATTGAAGCGACATCGGCGTTCACGAGTAAGTAGGATAAGCCTTTAGAGCTATTTTGGCTAAATTTGCAATCGCGCTCACGCGCATGTCGAAAAGCATAAAAAGGATAATACTGTGAAGA
>CAYNNH010000117.1:0-1531 GCA_964398605.1 uncultured Nitrososphaerota archaeon
GGCTTGGGAGATGCGGGCGTGCCCGACGGTGCTAGAGGGATGGGCGAAATAAGGCAGTAAGAGGCAAGCGATTAAGGCGAGGGCGATCGCACGGGACATCGAGAAGTAAAGGTCGGCGAACTTTTGACTAACGGTCGACGATGATGAAGTAGCCTTCCTTGGCGGCGGCTTTCTCAACGATGCTTGACACGTGGAGGAAGGACTTCTCGTACTTCTCCAAGGCGTTCACGATGTGGGGGTAAGGGGCGTGGTAGCGGAGGTACCGCTCGTACTCCTCCACTTTTGAAGCAAGGTATAAAGCGAGCCAGATGAGCTTCTGTATCCTCGCGGGAAGCCTGCAGATCTCTTCGGGAGTCCTCTTGCTAACGCGTTTCACGTATGATATGGGAGGAGGGCATATGAGGGGTGCGTTGAACGTTTATAAAGGAAGGCGATAGCTTTGAAGAACGTATGAACGTGTGGGAACAGCTCTGGACGTGGATTTTCGAGCTCCTCTCCTCCGCCTACTCTACTTTGTATGCTTGGGCGCCGAAGATAGGCATGGCTGCCGCCCTTCTCGTGATCGGCTATGTGGCCGGGAGGATCGTGGGCGTCGCTGTTGCTTCTGCCCTCCGCAAAATAGTTGGGCTGGACCAATGGCTGGAGAAAAAGGGACTAGAAAAAGCCGTTCCGGGTAGCGCTTCCTCCTTCTTGGGAGGGTTGGCGAAATGGTACACGTACGTCCTCTTCATAGGGGCCGCTTTCGCCATCCTCCAAATCCCGGTCGTAACGGACTTCTTCGTCGGGCTGGCGATGTGGTTCCCCTACTTCATAGGGGCGTGCATTGTCGCTCTCATAGGATTGCTCGCTGGCGAGGTCGTCGCGAAGTGGATACGGGAAATGAACCTTCCTTGGAAGGAGAGGATCGCCTCCGTGTTCAAGTGGGGGGTTTTCGCCGTCTTCGCCGTGGCGGCCTTGGGGGTTGCTGGGCTGAACATAACTCCCATCGCCTACGCCATCCTGGTCGTTTTCGCTGCCTTCGTCATCGTGCCCGCCATAGCGATTGGGGTGGGCGTGGGAATTGCCCTTAGCAGGGAGCTCCAGCCCTACGTGAGGATGTTCCTGCGCCGCGCCCTCGGAAGCCCGAAGGAAGAGGGTGAGCGGCGCGTTGAAGGTGCCTAGGGAGTACCTCGCCATCATCCCCCACAAGGTAATACTCGCTGTCGCGTCCACCGTCCCCGTCATAGCGGTGCTGGAGCTGGGAGGCGGTCCCGAAGATGTCGGCCTGATAACCGCCTTCCTGACCGTCGGACAGATAGCGGGCTCCCTCCTGTGGCCGAAGGTGCTCTCTCCGAGGGGGAGGAGGATCCCGGGCTACATAGGCGGGTACGTGGGGCTCTGGCTTGCGTGTAGCTTGCTAGCCGTAGGCAAGATATTCACCATCTATGCCGCCGCCTTCCTCCTTCCCTTCCTAGCGCTGGCTTCCTACTTCTCCGCTCTGTTCATCGTGCAGGACAGGGCGGGCAAAGGTCGCCTTTTGGAGGAAATGGGG